>JAYUYW010000212.1:0-5086 GCA_043752325.1 Rhodanobacteraceae bacterium
GGCCCAATGTTGCTGATCGACGGCGACATCAACCCAAAATTCGACATCGATTCGAACAGTCGCAAATGGCGCAGCGGTGTATGCGCGCCGACAGCAGACCGGGTCGAATTCGTCGTCAGCGTAGCTCCGGTCAACTTCCACGAATTCGCCCAGGTTTTCCGCGACCGACTGGGTTGCCACGATGCGCTCTATCTCGATGGCACCCTGTCGCGAATCTGGACTGCCGGCGATGGCTACAGCGGCGCGCCGGCTTTTATGGTCAAACCCTACGTCGGCATGTTCGCGGTGTTTGCCGAATAGGGATTCGCCGGACGAATAGTGGGCCGGCGCGCGATCACGCGTGCGAGGTCAACCAGAGCAGGCCGCCGAAGAACGCGACAAACACGAAGGCGAGAGCGATCCAGAACACGATCGACAGCCAGCCCAGTATCAGTCCGGCAATCGCCAGCCCGTCACCGCTGTAACGCCCCGGTTCGCGACGGATTTCTGCGCGGGCAAGGTGTCCGCAGATCACCGCGGCGATGCTGGCGAGGAAGGGCAGCAAGGTCCAGCCGAGGATGCCCGATACAAGGCTGATGATCGCCAGCATATTGTTTTCGGGCGGTGCGACGGCGGGCAGCGTGCCGGCCGGTGGTAGCGGTGTGGGGATGGGCGTCGTCGTGGTCACGGGTCGGGTCCTTTGGTTTTGGTCTGGAACGTGATCAGAGATCGAACTTGATGCCCTGTGCCAGCGGCAGCGAGTCGGAGTAGTTGATGGTGTTTGTCTGGCGGCGCATGTAGGCCTTCCACGCGTCAGAACCGGATTCGCGACCACCGCCGGTTTCTTTTTCACCACCGAATGCGCCACCGATTTCGGCGCCGCTGGTGCCGATGTTGACGTTCGCGATGCCGCAGTCCGAACCTGCCGACGACAGGAACTGCTCGGCAGCGCGCAGATTCTGCGTGAAGATCGATGACGACAAACCCTGAGGCACCGCGTTCTGCATTTCGATGGCTTCATCGAGATTGCTGAACTTCATCACGTACATGATGGGCGCGAAGGTTTCGTGCTGGACCACGTCGGCCGAGTTGTCGAGACCGGTGATGATGGTGGGCAAGACGAAGTTGCCGGCGCGGTCAATGGCAGTGCCGCCGCTCTGGACGGTGCCACCTGCGGCCTTGGCCTTTTCGATCGATGCGAGGAACTGCTTGACGGCTTCCGGGCTGTTCAACGGCCCCATCAGGTTTGCCGCATCGGTCGGGTCGCCGATTTTGCCTTCGACCTGCTTGAAAGCCTTCACAACGGTGGCAAGCACGCTGTCGTATATGGATTCGTGGATGAAGAGGCGGCGTGTCGTCGTGCAGCGCTGACCGGCAGTTCCGACCGCACCAAACACGATGCCGGGAAGGGCGATCTTCAGGTCGGCCGATTCATCCATGATGATGGCGTTGTTGCCGCCCAGTTCGAGCAGGCTGCGACCCAGACGGCGTGCGACGCGCTCGCCAACCATGCGGCCGACGGCGGTCGAACCGGTGAAGCTGATCAGGCCAATGCGCTTGTCGTCGACCATCTTCTCGGCCAGCTCGGTGCCGGCGTCGTTGAACAGGAAGAACAGGTCGGGATAGCCGGCGTCCTTGAGCGCTTCGTTGCAGATGCGGATCGTTGCCAGCGCGGTCAACGGGGTCTTGTTGGACGGCTTCCAGATGCAGATGTCGCCGCAAGCGGCAGCAAGGAACGCGTTCCATGCCCACACCGCGACCGGGAAATTGAAGGCGCTGATGATGCCGACCAGACCGAGCGGCTGGTACTGCTCGTACATGCGGTGGCCGGGGCGCTCGGAGTGCATGGTATAGCCATACAACATGCGCGACTGACCGACGGCGAAGTCGGCGATGTCGATCATTTCCTGCACTTCGCCATCGCCTTCCGGTTTGCTCTTGCCCATTTCCAGCGCAACCAGCGAACCGAGTGCGTCCTTGTGCTTGCGCAGGGCGTTGCCGCACAGGCGCACAGCTTCACCGCGCAGAGGCGCCGGTGTGGTGCGCCAAATTTTGAAGGCCGCCTGGGCGCGCTCGACGATGCGCTCGTAGTCGGCGTCGCTGCTGGCATGGACCTCGGCAATTGGCTCGTTGCTGGTCGGATTGACCGACTCCAACGTGCCGGCATCGCTGGTCTTCGACCATTCACCCTGGCCGAGATAGCTGCCCGAGTTGCTGGCGTCGAGATTGAGTGACATAAGAATGCGCTGCGACATGAAAGCTCCTTTTTTTGGGTGCGGCGGCCGATCAGCAGGCCGCAAAAAGCCAGCCGCAAAGTCTAGCATCTTGAGCTTTTCTGGCGTTTCTGCGCGAGAGCGACCGCTGCACCTCACTCAGCCTCTGGGCGGATTGCAAAGCAAATGCGAGTCGTTACCATCGCGTTTTTAGCTCGGCAGGTCGCCGGCCAACATCTCTGGAGATTGCATGTACCGCCTACCCCTGGTTGCGGCCATCGCCGCTGCGCTTTTTTCTCCCATATCGGCGCTTGCCGCCGAGCTTTTGGAAGGAAAGGGCGAACAGGTGACCGAGTTAAGCCGAATTCAGGTCACCGCTACGCGGCTCGAGGAAGACGCAAACGACGTGCCGATTGCGATCACGATTGTGGGGCGCAGTCAGATTGAGCGCACGGTTGCACAGACGGTTTCGGACTTGTTGCATGGCGAGGCCGGTACCTACGTGCAATCGACCGGTGCAGGGCAGGGCGTGGTCATCATCCGTGGCTTGAAAGGCTCAGAAGTGCTGCATCTGGTTGACGGCTTCCGATTGAACAACGCGTTCTTCCGCAACGCCCCAAGCCAGTACATCGCTCTGGTCGATCCGCTCAATATCGACCAGATTGAAGCGGTGCGCGGACCGATGTCGACGCTGTACGGCAGCGACGCGATGGGCGGCGTCGTCCAGTTCCTGACACCTGATCCGCGCTTCAACGGCGACACTTGGGAAGCGCATGCCGACCTTCGTACGCGTTATTCCAGCGCCGATGAATCCAACCATATCCGTGCCGGATTCTCGGCCGGGCACGACGGCCTCGCCATTTCCGGCGGCGTCAGCTATCAGGAGGTGAACAACCTGCGCGTCGGTGGCGGCGACACCCTGCCGTTCACCGCGTACCGACAGCAAAGCGCTGACCTGAAGGTGTATTTCAAACCCGCTACCGGCCACGAGCTGACCTGGTCCGCCCAGTATTCGCAGCAGCCAAGCACGCAGCGCTATGACGCGCTGGTGCCAGGCTTCGGTCAGACCAACCCGGACAGTGCCGAATTTTTCTATCGGCCGCAGGAACGTCGTTTCACTCAACTGCACTATCGCTACAGCAATCCCACCGCATTTGCGGACCAGGTCGACGTGCGAATCGGTTATCAGAAGTTTGTCGACGACCGCAGCTCTCGTGACTTCGGGTCGTCCAACCGTGAAATCGAAGAGAACGCCAGCACGCTGCGCGGCGTCACGGCGCTGGCCAGCAAACAGGTCAACGACCAGCACTTCATCAGCTACGGCGTTGAATATTACGACGACACCGTTGATTCGTTCCGGCAGCGCCTCAGCATCAACTCAGGCGTGGTCAGCGCGCGTCCGTCGCGCTTCCCGGATGGCTCCACGATGGACAGCCTCGCCGCCTTCGTCACTGACGATTGGAGGCTTACCGATGACCTCGACGTGGTTGGCGGACTGCGCTATAGCCGCTTTGACATCCAACTGCCGCCGGTCATCAATGGCATCGGCGTCAAGCTCGATCCCGACAAGTTCACCAGCCAGATCGGCTTCGCCTACAAACTCAATGAAGGCTTGCGCTTGGTCGGCAATATTGGTCAGGGTTTTCGCGCGCCCAATATTTTTGACCTTGGCACGTTCGGCGACCGGCCCAGCAATCGCTTCAACATCCCCAATCCCGATCTGTCACCGGAAAGCGTGACCAGTTACGACATTGGCTTCAAGTACGCCAGCGACACGCTGGAATACGAAGCCATCGCCTTTACCTCGCGCTACAAGGACAAGATCACCTCGGTGCTGACCGGTGACCTGACTGCCAGCGGTCGTGCGATCGTGCAATCACGCAACGCGACGCGCCTCGATTTGAGCGGCATCGAAACTGGCGTGCATTGGCAGGCGACACCCGCCATGAATCTCTATGCGACGGCGACTTACACCCGTGGCGAAGAACAGTTGGAAGGCGATGAATATCCCGCTGATCGCATCCCACCGCTGTTCGGCAAGCTGGGAATGCGCTACGCGGTGTCGGAAAACATCGAAGTCGAAGGCTGGTCGGTTTATGCCACGCGTCAGGATCGACTGAGCCCACGCGACGCCAGTGATGCACGCATCAATCCCGATGGTACGGCGGGCTGGGCGTCACTGAACACGCGCATGAGTTGGAACATCGACGAGCGCACCCGCCTGCAACTCTCGGTCGAAAACATCGCCGACAAGCGCTACCGCGAGCATGGTTCGGGCCTCGATGAGCCAGGTCGCAACGTCAGTGTTGGCATCGGCTGGAAATTCTGACGACCGATTCGCTAACGTCGTCGGCTCCGCCTCGAGACGGGGTCGCACGCAGGAGCAGGCCGCTACCATGTATTGCTGCCGACCGAGTTGGCAGCGAACGGTGTTGATGCAGTCATACACAAGTTACGGGAATCAAGAATGACGCCCGCACGTTGAACCTCGCCAAGTTGCACGAGCGCCGCAAGGGAGTTGTGCGGCTGCATGCGAAGGCATTTCGGTATTCCAATCGTGCGCTTGACCGGCATGAGCTGGGTGGCGGGAGAAATCACCGAACCGATCCTGTTTCATGTAGCGGCTCAGATGTCCAATCAACGCGCTCTGGCACCTGCGATGCATCTTCTCGAAGACTGTCGCATCAGTCTTGTCGTGGCGGCGGCAACTACTGCTGAGAACGGCGAATATTCATTCGAGCAGGAGCGCGCATCATCACAAATATTCACACTTTGACCGCGCCGTTTGGCACGGTCAGATTGCACTGAAGCGCCTGCGACGATTGCGCACGAAAATGAACAGAATCAGGCTTCTAGACTTGCACACGAGCACTCTATAAAGTCGCCCCGCGCCC
>JAYUYW010000213.1:0-12308 GCA_043752325.1 Rhodanobacteraceae bacterium
TGATCGATCGCCTGTTGCTCGTCGGGAATAATGCTGATGGCGTCATCCGGCACGCCGCTGGCGCGCAGGCTGTCGGCGATGATGCGGGGCACTTCGTCACCATCGCGGCCACGTGTGTGGTCGTCGCGGCGACAGATATAGTGGTCGAATCGATTGGCGACCGCTTCGGCAATCGCGCGCAAGTCTTCATCGCGGCGATCACCAGGGCCGGTGATGACGACGATACGTCGACCGGTCACTTCCAGGCGCTGGGCGAGGTCAGCCATCACACCAACCGCATGCGCGTTGTGGCCGTAGTCGAACAGCACCTTGAACGGATGTTCGTTGAACACGTTCATGCGTCCCGGTGCCTGGAAGAATGTGGTATCGAAGGTGCGCAGGCCTTGCCGGATCGCATCGAGCTTGACGCCCAGCGCATACGCCATTGCCGCCGCGACCATCGCGTTCTGCACGTTGTGCGTGGCGCGACCTTCCATCGTCGCCGGGATCAAATGCGTCCACAGCAAGGGAATGTGGCTGCCCTTGTCGTAGAGCGTGATCATCTGGCCGTTGATGCCGTCTTCGAGCGCGCAGGCGCGACCGCCGGCACGTATGTGCTCGCGCACCAGCGCATGCGAGGGATTCATCGTTACGTAGCAGATGACCTTCGCGTCGGTGTAGGCCGACATCTTCAGCACCAGCGGATCATCGGCGTTGAGCACGGCGCAATCCTTCGCGATTTCGACAACGATGCGCTTGACCTCGGCGAGTTGCTCCAGCGTGTCTATTCCCTTTATTCCGAGGTGGTCCGACTGCACGTTCAATACGCCGCCGACGTTGACTTCCGGCACGCCCATGCCGGCGCGTACGAGGCCACCGCGCGCGGTTTCAAGAATCGCCATGTCGACGTGCGGATCGGACAACACCATTCGCGCCGAGACAGGACCGGTCATGTCGCCTTCGACAGTGCGCTGGCCATCGATGTAGACGCCGTCCGTAGTTGTCAGGCCCGGCGTGTAACCGCCCATCTTGGTGATGTGGGCGAGCATGCGCGCCGTGGTTGTCTTGCCATTGGTGCCGGTGATGGCCGCGATCGGCACTCGCGAAGGCGAGCCCGGAGGGAACAAGAGATCGACGACCGGGCCGGCGACATCGCGTGGCGTTCCTTCGCTGGGTGCCACGTGCATGCGGAAGCCGGGTGCCGCGTTGATTTCGCAGATGCCGCCGCCGATCAATTTGTAGCTTTCGGCAATGTTCGTGGTGATGAAATCCACACCGCCGACATCCAGGCCAATCGCGCGGATCGCGCGCACTGCCATGTCACGGTTATCAGGATGGATGATGTCGGTGACATCGGTGGCGGTGCCGCCTGTGGACAGGTTCGCGGTTGAACGCAGGTAGACGACCTCGCCGTCGGTTGGAATCGACGTGCTGGTGTAGTTGACGCGTTCCAGCATCTGGTCGGCCTGGTTGTCGAGGATCAACTGGGTCAACACCTTCTCGTGACCGATGCCTCGACGCGGATCCTGGTTGACGATGTCGACCAGTTCGGCAACCGTTTTCTTGCCATCGCCAATGACATGGCCTGGCGTGCGCTTGGTCGCGGCGACCAGTTCGCCGGCGACGACGAGCAGTCGATGGTCGTCGCCGGGTACGTAGGTTTCGACGATGACCGAACTGGAATGCTCGAGTGCAGCGGCGTAGCCCTGGCGCACCGCGGCGTCGCCGGAAATACCAATGGTGATGCCGCGGCCATGGTTGCCGTTGTACGGCTTGGTGACGACGAGACCGCCCAGTTTCGCGGCAGCCTTGATGGCATTGACCTGCGTGTTCACCAGTTCCTGGCGCGGCGCAGGCAGGCCGAGAGAGGTGAGGATCCTGTTGGTTTCGTCCTTGTCGCAGGCCAGCTCGACGGCGATGTGAGACGTGCGGCCGGTAATGGTCGCTTGCACGCGCTGCTGGTACTTGCCGTGACCCAACTGGATCAGCGATTGCTGGTTCATGCGAAGCCATGGGATGCCGCGCTCTTCGGCGGCTCGCACGATCGACGCGGTTGATGGGCCAAGCGCACGCTTCTGCGCATAGCGAATGAAATCGTCGCGGGCGTGATCCCAGTTCCAGTCGTCAGGCAGGGAAAGCGCGCCGCGCGCTTCTTGCGGCAGCAGGGAAACAAGCAGTTTTATTGCCAGTTCGCCGGCGGCGATACCTTCCTCCTTCTGCGCGTATTCGTAGATGACGGTGTAGACGCCGGGGCGATCCTCGCTGACGCTTCGGGTCTTTCCGAACGTGACGTGTTCGCCGGCGACGTTCTGCAGTTCGATGGCAACGTGTTCGAGCACGTGGCCCAGCCAGGTTCCCTCGTCTTCGCGCAGACGACGCACGAAACCGCCGGCTTCGCGATAGGAGCAACCGTGTTCGTTCAATCCCGGCAGCGCATCAATCAAACCCTGGATAAAGCCTTCACCGAGCTTCGCGGTCGGCCAGCCTTCCAGGTGGCCGAGGTCCAGCTCCAGCCGGATAACCGGGAAATGGGCGTACAGCGATGGGCCGACGTAAACGGAGCGTTCCAGTATGCGCATGGTATTTCCCCTGATGTTTGAGTTGCCGTGTTGACGGGCCAGCGGCCGAGCGACGATTCCAGACTACGCGATGCCGATGCTGATGCTGTTCCAGCATGCCGAAAACTCAGCGGTTCGCCAACGTGCCAGCTGATGCTTCGCGGGTGTGCAGGTTGAAGGTGGAGCCAGCGATGAGGAAGTGCACCTTCAGGCCAAGCAGGCAGACCGGATCATGTTCGCCGGCTTGCGCCATCGACGAGAACTGCGCATCGCTGGCATCGGCGATGGTCACCGTGCCGCTGCCTTCCACTTCCAGCGTGTTGTCCGGGCCGATGAACGCGGCGGTGTCTTCGTCGAGGCCAATGCCGACCGCGAATGGGTTGAAGGCCAGCGCTGCAACCAGCCGTCCGAGCCGGTCGCGCTGGCGGAAATGCTGGTCGATGATGAAGCGGTTGGTCAGGCCGAGGCCCGGTGCCAGGCGCACGCTGTCGGAGCGCGGCGACGAGCCTTCATTGCCGAACGCGATCATGTGCTCGGACAGGACACCGGCACCCGCACTGGTGCCACCGACCACGGCGCCGGCCGCATTGCGCTGGCGGATTGCCTTGGCCGCCGAGGTACCGCCAAGGATGGTCGACACCCGCAACTGGCTGCCTCCGGTGATGAAGATCGCCGATGCGGCTTCGATTCTGTCTAGCCATTCCTGGCGTTCGCCGTCTTCGCGCGTTTCGAAGTTCAGCGAGACCGCACTGGCGACGCCAAGGTCGATGAAGATTTTTTCATAGCGCTCGCCGGTGTCGGGCAGCCGGCTTGCGGTCGGGATGATCACCACATTGGCGTCGGCACCACCACCGAGGTCGGCGAAGCGTTCCAGGATGCGCGGATTGTCGTCCTTCTCTTCGGCGCCGCCGATCGGAACGATCCAACCGCGCTGCTCGCCGTCTTCAACCTTGCTGGGGCACATCTAACACTCCACGAAAAATTTCAACTTGCTCGCGTCGCCGCCTGATGCGTACCACCGACGGCGGCGTTTTCGAATCGGGTTGGTTGCACGGTTCTCCATTGCAAACCGCGAGCCGAATTCACTCGGGGAATTCCGCCTTCTGCTCGCGCGCGAGCAATTCGGCCATACCCTGCATCGGTGTGATCTCGCCATGCAGCGCACGCTGCACGCCCGCACTGATCGGCAGTTCAATGCCATGCCGATTCGCCAGTCGCATCACTTCATCGACGGTAACGATCGACTCGACCACTTGACCGATTGACGCAATCGCTTCGGCAATGGGCACGCCTTGTCCCAGTGCCAAACCAAGCCGACGGTTACGCGACAAATCGCCGGTGCACGTCAGCACAAGATCACCAAGCCCGGCCAGGCCCATCAGCGTTTCCGGTTTCGCGCCAATCGCTTCACCCAGTCGCATGATTTCGGCCAAACCGCGCGTGATCAAACCGGCACGCGCATTGAACCCCAGCTGCATACCGTCGGCAACGCCGGTAGCGACGGCCAGCACGTTCTTCATCGCACCGCCCAGTTCCGCACCGATCACGTCGCTGCCGGTGTAGGCGCGCAGGCGTGGCGAATGCAGTTGACGGGCGACATCGCGGGCGAAGTCGGGATCAGACGAATGCACGGTCAGTGCGCTCGGCAAACCGGCGGCGACTTCTTTCGCAAATGAGGGTCCAGTGATGACTGCGGCCGGATGACCGGGCAGGCTGGCTTCGACCAGCTCATGCAAAAACTGGCCACCGCCCGGATCAAAACCCTTGGTGGCCCAGGCAACGCCGACGCCGGGCGCGACCCACGGCGTCAGTTGCTCCAGCGTTTCGCGAAATGCGTGGCTGGGTACCGCAATCAACACCGTGCCGGCGTCGCGTACAGTCGGCTCCAGCGCGTTCGACAGCAGCAGCGACTCGGGCAGTTCCAGGTCGGGCAGGTAACGCGCATTTCGGCGCGTTTTCGCCATCGTCGCAATCGCGTCGGCGGAACGGCCCCACAAGGTTGTCGGAACGCCATTTCGGGCCAGTTGCACGGCAAGCGCAGTGCCCCACGAACCCGCCCCAACGACCGCAACCGGCACCGCCATATCGATCAGTTCGGCAGCGAGTTGGCGTCAGCGGCTTCAGCCCCTTGCACACCTTCGGCGCGGCGACGCACCTGTTCGGCGTACAGGCTCTCGAAGTTGATCGGCTGCATCAGGAACGGCGGGAAGCCTCCGTTCTGGATCAGCTCGGCGATCATCTGTCGGGCATATGGGAACAACACGTTCGGGCAGTAGCTGGAGAGCACGGCTTCCTGCGCGGAATCCTCGAAACCGACCAGACCGAAGATGCCGGCCTGATCCACTTCGGCGATGTAGGCGGTCTTGTCTTCGACCTTGCAGGTGATGGTCGCGGTGATTGTGACTTCGAACACGCCTTCGCCCAACTGGGTGACGCGCTGGCCGAGATTCAACTCGATCGCCGGCTGGCCCTGGGCCTGGAAAACCTGCGGCGAACCGGGGGCTTCAAAAGATGCATTCTTGATGTAGATGCGCTGCAGGTTCAGCTGCGCGCCGGCCTGCGGCTCGGCCTGGCCATTGGCCATGCCGTTGTTGGTATCGCTCATGGTGACTCCGGATAGAGGGGGGGGAAAGGTTGGCAAGTATCCCACGCAGGCCGCGCTGGCGCGACTTGGCGTGGGTAATACAGGCTTGCCTGAATCCGTCGGGGACTGCCCGACGCACTTCTGGATGGCGTTGAAAAACCTCGATTCAACCGCGCTGTTGCAATCGCGGGACGGTCACGCCCGTCGCGAACGACGGCAAACAGTTGGCCGAATCAGCCCTTCCCGCGACCCTTCACCAGCGGCAACTGCGCATCGATCCAGGTCCTGGCACCGCCTTGCAACCAGTAGACCCGGCTGAAACCGGCCTTGCGCAAACGCTTGGCAGCTTGGCCAGAAACCAGCCCGTTCTTGCAGACCACGGCGACCGGTCGGTCACGCACCTTGGCGAGTTCCTTGGATTCCGGATCGAACTGGCCGATCGCGACGTGCTTCGCGCCCGGAATGTGGCCGGCCTCGAAGTCGGCCAGCGACGACACATCGACGACCAGCGCATCTTCGCGATTGATCAACTGGGTCAACGCCGCCGGCGTCACCGCCGCGTAGCCGCGCGTCAGCTTGGAAAACTCGAGGTAGCCCAACGCCAGCAAGACGCCGACGAAGCCAAGCACGAGGAACGGGTGGTTGCCGACAAACTCCGGCAGGCGGGCAAAAATTTCCGACACGTTGACGCCTTTCGCCGCACGAAACGAACCGTGCGCTGGATATGGGAGGCGGGCATTATCGGCGCAGCGGCGACGGGGCGCAAAGATCAGCCCCGGGTTACCCCTACTTCGCGAACAATTGCCCGATGTCGCGGAAGGACTTGAACTCCAGCGCGTTGCCGCTGGGATCAAGCAGGAACATTGTCGTCTGTTCGCCAACCTGGCCTTCGAAGCGGATTCCGGGTTCGATGACGAACTTCGTATTGCTTGAGCGCAAGCGATCAGCAAGCTGCTGCCAGTCTTTCCACTCCAGCACGACGCCGAAATGCGGCACCGGCACATCGTGGCCGTCGACCGCGTTATGACCGGCGCGCGCGTTGGAATAACCGGCGACCTCGTGCACGACCAGTTGGTGGCCGAAGAAATCGAAGTCGATCCAATGCTCGCTGCTGCGACCTTCGCTGCAACCGAATACGTCGGCGTAAAAGTGGCGCGCGTCGGCGAGGTTGCCGACCGGGATGGCCAAGTGGAACGGTGCCAGTTGCGTCATTGGAAATCTATGCGGTTGGACAACGAGATCGGTTGATCGATCAATGCTTCAAAAGCGTTGCAGGCCGCGCATTCTACTGCGCGGCCTGCGGTGATCAAACGAACCGTTTGTCGAAGTTACTCCTGCGGAATTTCCTCGTCATCGTTGCCCTCTTGATTCGCCGACTGGTTCTTCTTCGATTCGGCGTCGCCCTTGGCGGCTTGCTCGGCCGATGGCGCCTTGTCTTCGCCGACCTTGTCCTCGCTGCTCGGCTTCTTGCTGTCGGCTTCGACCGCTTGAGTGTCCTTTGCTTCCGGCACCATCGCTTCGCCGACGCCCGGCAGCTTGGAGGGGTCGCCGATCAACGAACCGACATCGATCCGCTGGTTCTGCCAGCGCGCGCCGTAGTGCAGGTGCGGGCCAGTTGAGCGACCAGTGCTGCCGACACTGCCAAGGCGATCACCGCGCTTGACGGTGGCACCGTTTTCGACAGCAAGATCGGCCAGATGAAATACCATCGTGATCAGCCCGCCGCCGTGATCCACGACGACGGTGTTACCGGTATAGAACTGCTCTTCGGCCAGTGTCACCGTGCCATCGGCGGCTGCGACAACGGGCGTGTCCTTGCCGATCGGATAGTCCAGGCCAGTGTGGCGGCTCTTCTCTTCACCACCGTTGTAGATGCGCAGTTCGCAGAAGTCGCTGCGGTCCTTGGTGGCCACACCCTTCGCAGGCGGGCCCAGTGGCAGCGAAAAACTCGGCTCCCCGCCCGTGCCGGCGACCGCTTTCAAAATGCGCGTGCGATCCTCGCCACTACGCTTCTTGTTGTCGTCGCTGACTTTGGTATAGGTGTCGTCATCGAGCGTGATCTCGGTGTCGGTGCATTCGCGCTCCGTCACCGTCAGGCCGCCGAGCGTCCGCTTGCCGTCCTTGTCCCATAGCGCGATCTCGTGACTACCTGTGCGCGTGCCGAGCCCAATCGGGTAGTAGCAAACGCCATCGACTGACGGGTAGCGCTTGCCAAATATTCCGCATTCCTTCGCATCCATTCCGGACCAACGGGCAACGCCGCCTTGCAAGACCTCGGCAGTGTTGCCTTGCGTGGCGGTGTCGGCGGCATGGCCGGGAGCAGCGATCGCCATCAAGGCGATGCTCAGTGAAGCGGTGAGCGTGTGAATGGTTCGCATGGTGGTCTCCTTGCTGCGGTGGCGCGGATTGCGCGACCGGACATTGTGGCGATGGAGTCTGAACGTCGGCGTGAGGCGTCGTTTCAGCAGTGGCACAGGAAATATTGCGGCACTGCAGATGAAGAGCGCAGCCACACGGCTTCAACCCCACCGATTGCGCGCCATGACGCCTGCCGAGCATCTATCGATTTACGCCTTGGCCGGTACCGCCTTGCTGATCCAGTGGCGCTTGCATGCGCGCGTCCGAAGGTTGGTGGGTCGCCATCGAACCAAGTTGGGACCCTGCGCTATCCTCCCGGCCTGTCTTGCCGGAGTCGACAATGGTCCGCCCGCCGCTGCGTTACCTGCCGTATTTAATCTGCGTCGCCGCGCTCATCCCGGCGATCACCTATTGGCAAGTCGGCTGGGGATGGCGCGTGCTTTCAGTGCTGGCAGGCGCATTGACGCTGTTCGGCACGGTCGACGTGCTGCAACAGACTTCAACGCTGCGCCGCAACTATCCGCTGATCGCGCATTTTCGCTATCTGTTTGAAGCGCTGCGGCCGATGCTGCGGCAGTACATTGTCGAGGCGGACGACGACGAGGTGCCGTTCTCGTACCAGCAGCGTTCCATCGTCTACCAGCGTGCCAAGAGCGAACTGGAAACGCGGCCGTTCGGCACCGAGCGCAACGTCTATGCGGATCGCTACGAGTGGATCAACCATTCCGTCGCGCCGAGCCATATCGCTGACTGCGATTTTCGCGTACCGGTCGGTGGTTCGGCATGCACGCGACCCTACTCGGCGAGCGTGTTCAACATCTCGGCGATGAGTTACGGTTCACTGTCACCGAACGCCATCCGCGCGCTCAACAAGGGCGCGAAACTCGGCGGTTTCTATCACGATACCGGCGAAGGCTCGCTATCGTCGTACCACCGCGAGAACGGCGGAGACATCGTCTGGGAGCTCGGCTCCGGCTACTTCGGTGCGCGCAACAGCGACGGCAGCTTCAACGCGGAAAAGTTTGCCGAGAAGGCGACGCTCGAACAAGTAAAGATGGTCGAGCTGAAACTGTCGCAAGGCGCCAAGCCAGGCCACGGCGGCATGCTGCCGGGTCGCAAGGTGAGCGAGGAAATCGCAGCAACGCGCGGCGTGCCGGTCGGCGTGGATTGCATTTCGCCATCCAGCCACAGCGCGTTTTCCACGCCGGAAGAACTGTTGCAGTTTGTCGCGAAAATGCGCGAACTGTCCGGCGGCAAGCCGGCCGGTTTCAAGCTGGCGATTGGCCATCCCTGGGAATGGTTCGCCATCGCCAAGGCGATGCTGACGACCGGCATACGGCCCGACTTCATCGTCGTCGACGGTGGCGAAGGCGGCACCGGGGCGGCACCGCTGGAATTCGCCGACCACGTCGGCACACCGCTGGCCGAAGCGCTGATGCTGGTCCACAACACGCTGGTCGGCTTGGACCTGCGCCGCGAAATTCGCATCGGCGCGGCCGGCAAGATCATCACTGCATTCGACATCGCCCGCACCATCGCGATGGGCGCGGACTGGTGCAACGCCGCGCGTGGTTTCATGTTTTCGCTGGGCTGCATCCAGTCGCAAACCTGCCACACCGATCGCTGCCCAACCGGCGTCGCCACGCAAGACCCAATGCGCTGGAAATCGCTGGACACCGACGACAAGGGCACCCGCGTGCATCGCTTCCACGCCAACACCTTGCGCGCGTTGAAGGAACTGATCGAAGCGGCAGGTTTGGACCACCCCGGTGAACTCGGCCCCGAGCACATCATCCGCCGCATCTCATCGACCAACGTGCGCTCCATCGCCGGTCTCTATCCGCACGTCCGCCACGGCGAGTTGCTCAACGGCAGCATGCCCGGCCACATCGTCTTCGAACGTTTCTGGAAAGCCGCCCGTCCCGACACCTTCAAGGCACCGGATGGGGTCGCCCAGATGAGTTGGTCGGAAACTGCATAGCCCTTGGGCGTCCTCATTGGACACGTTCACAACAGGAGAATCAGTTTGCCGGTCCAAATGTCGTCATGAACGATGCTGCGCCATGCCCGCGATTGGGGTCTACTTGGCGTTGGGCCACCGGAGAAATTGCGTGCTGCATGCAGCAGGAGCAAAAGCCCCGGTCCACTCGAAGGCAGATGGCAGATCACAGGCAGGCGGGCCTCGAAGTCGAAGGAAAGTTCAAGGCTGCGGAAGCGCGCTACTCGTCGGTCGATCAGGTCGACGAAAATGCATTGACTGCCTCGCCGAATCCCGCGACATTCAATGGGACTACAAGAACATCGTTCGCCGCAAGGGCGAGCTGTACCGCCGGAAGTAGACGGAGTATCACGATGGCTGAGAACAAGACCAACGCGACTGACGCGAACATTGAGGCGTACATCGCCTCCCGAGCCAATGACCAACAGGTTGCGGATTGCCGTGTGCTGATGGCGCTGTTCAACAAGCTCACCAAGCAATTGCCCAAGATGTGGGGGCCCAGCATTGTCGGCTACGGATCGTACCGCTACACCTACGAGAGCGGACGGACTGGCGAGGCACCGCTTGCGGGATTCGCCATTCGTGGCCGTGAGCTGGTTGTGTACCTGGATTGTGAGGAGAGCGATACGTCGTTGCTTCCCACGCTGGGCAAACACAGGATGAGCAAGTCTTGCCTCTACTTCAAGCAGCTGGCGGACTTGGATGTCTCGATTCTTGAGCAGATCGTCGCCAACTCGATAGCCAGTGTGCGGCGTCGTTATGGGTAGGAAGCGTGGCCACCCCATGTTCTCCAGATGACGCCGCTTCGTGGATCGGCCTGGTTTTTTACGGGCCCTGTCCGGTTTCGGTTACGCGAAGCACCCAGTTTGCGGGTTAGCGTATTGCGGCTGACGCCGAGCTGTAGTGCGGCGTTTTGGCGGTGGCCATCGTGGGCGGCCAAGGCGGCTTCGAACACCACGTGCTCGAATGCGGCCAGCGCTTCGGCGTGAATCTCGTCGCGACCGCTGGCCAACGCGGCATCGGCCCAATGACGTAATTCGACGGTCCAGTGCGACGATGCCACGGTTGTCGCATTGCGGCGCAGTACGCGATCAAGATCAGCCGCGTCGACATCGCAGCCACTGGCAAATGCGCTGACACGGCGGCAGACGTTGTAAAGCTGGCGCACGTTGCCGGGCCAGTCGTGTTCGCGTAGCAGTGTCAGCGCGTCGCGGTTGAATCGCTTGCGCTCCATTCCCGCTTCGCTTGCCGCGCGTGCGAGGAAGTGCGTGGTCAACATGGCGATGTCATCGAGGCGCTCGCGCAGTGGCGGCAGGTGGATGCGGATGACGTCGAGTCGGTGCAACAGATCGGCGCGGAACTCGCCACGAGCGGCTTTCGCGTCGAGGTCCTGATGAGTGGCGGCGAGGATGCGCACGTTGGCACGCAGCAGTTCGCGACCTCCGACACGGTAGAACTCCCCAGCGGCCAGCACGCGCAGCAATCGTGTTTGTAACGTCAAAGGCATGTCGCCGATTTCGTCCAGGAATAACGTGCCACCAGAGGCTTGCTCGAAGCGTCCGGCATGTCGACGCAATGCGCCAGTGAAGGCTCCAGCTTCGTGGCCAAACAATTCGGTTTCCAGCAGCTCCGACGGCACCGCGCCAGCATTCATCGCGATGAAGGGTTTGCCGGCGCGTGCGCTTTCGCGGTGCAGGGCGTGTGCGACAAGTTCCTTGCCGGTGCCAGTCTCGCCCGTGATCAGCACGCTCAATCCGCTCGCGGCAGCGCGGCCGATTTCGCGGAACAATTCGCGCATCGGCGCACTGCGACCGATCAGTTCGGCATCGTTGTTTGCTGAAAGCGCTGGCGCTTCGTCATCGGCTTTTGCGGCGGGTCGCTGCTGCAAGGCGTGTTGCGCCATCTCCACCGCGCTGTCGAGATCGAATGGTTTGGGCAGGTAGTCGAATGCGCCCAACCGGTACGCCGCAGCTGTTGAAGCAACATCCGTGTAGGCGCTCATCACGATTACCGGGAATCGCGTCGGCATTGCAGCGAGGCGTTCCAGCAACTCGAATCCACCGATGCCATCCATGCGCACGTCGGTGAACAATACGTGCGGCGTGGATTGCTTGAGTGCGGCCAACATCGCTTCGGCGTCGGCGAATTCGCGCACGTTCAAATCGGCATCGCGCAAGGCGCTCGCGAGCACCATGCGGATGCTGCGGTCGTCATCAACGATCCATGCGCTGTCATTCTTCATGGCTGGCTTCGCTCGGCAGCAACAGGGTGAACGTGGTGACGCCGGTTTGGCTGCTGTGACGAAGCTCGCCATCGTGTTCGTCGGCGATTTCGCGAGCCATTGCAAGGCCAAGCCCGGTGCCGTTGGCGCGACCGGAAACCAGCGGTTGATAGAGCGTATCGGCAACCGTCGCCGGCACGCCGCGACCATCGTCGATGACATCGATGCGCAAGACCTGGCGTCGCAGTCGCGCGCCAACGCGCACGCCGTGCTCAACGCGCGTGCGCAACGTTAGCGTTCGGGCACCCGCCTCGACCGCGTTACGCGCGAGATTGAGCAGCAACTGTTGCAAGCGATCGCTGTCGCACTGCGTTGTCGGCAGGCTCGGGTCATAGTCGCGCTGCACGCGCGGTGCGTCGGATTCTGCGCCGACCAATACCGCAACGCGTTCTAGCGGTTCGTGCACGTTGATCGGTTTGCGACGTGGCGCAACGCCATCCATCAGCAGGCGATCAGCAAGTGCAGCAAGACGATCAGCCTCGGCTATCACCAGCCCCGCCAGTTCGCGAAGTTCGTCGCTATCAACGCGGCGTTGTAGCAACTGCGCCG
>JAYUYW010000214.1:0-5053 GCA_043752325.1 Rhodanobacteraceae bacterium
TGCGGCGAAAGCTACGAAAGCGCCGTCGACTTATCGCAAGGCTCGCACCTGACCATCGAGGATTGCGCGGTGTGTTGTCGGCCGATCGAACTGCGTGTAAGCGTCGACGAGAATAATGAGTTGGTCGGCATCGATGCATCGACTGATAACGAGTAGTGACGGCATCGTCAATTAGATGCAAGCGTGCGGTGGAAACTCCTTCGGTTGCACCCTACGAGCAACGAGCTCCCACTTACATGTCGTATTTTTTCAGCTCGACGCCGCGTTGCTGGTACTCACGCCAACGCGTGCGTGATCCGTCTCGCTCGGACTTTTCGGCGGCGACGACCTCGAGCACTCGGTCCCACACACCCGGTGCGCATTCGTCGCGCAGATTGAGAACCAAAGCGCGGTCCTCTGATGTGTAGTCGGGTGTCACGATGAGTACTGCGCAGTTCGCGTCATCGTCATCGCCCGCAATTTGATGCGGAATGAACGCGTCGTCATCGAATTCCCAGAGTATTTGGTCCAGTTCTTCCGCCTGCTCTAGCGACCGCGCAAGTACCAGAACGGCTTGCTCGGCGGCGAACGCCTTCTTGATCAGTTCGCAGGCAAGCAACAACGGCTGCTCTCGGAAGCGCGGCTTGTCGATCAGGTAAAAGTCGGCGCGCGCCATTGCAGATCGCTAAATCGGTGTGGTTGTTGACGCAGCTTGATCGCCAGACACCATGGCGACCAGCGCCGAGCCAAAGCTCATTGCCAGCGAGACAGCGACCACCAATCCAAAAAAACTGGCGATGGCAATACCGCGTTTACCGTCGGGACGCGTCTTGAAAAGGTAGTACGGCACGAAGGCGACCGCGACAAGGATGATGCCGATATTGAGCCACGCCGGCCGCCGAATGACCAGTTGCTCGGCATCCAGGTGCAGCCAGTGAAAGCCGATCAGCAACAGGGCGGCATTGCCGACGACAGCGGCGAGCAACCGTCCGCCTTGCAATGGACCGGGCGGCCCGAACAGCCATGTGTCAACGGCGCCAAGCACGAGTGCCACGCCGACCATTGCGATCAGCGCAGCGCGCTTGCGCGCTCCTTGGTTGCCACCGTCGGGCGGCACTGCTTTCGGCGCGTCGAACGGCGCCAACGGTTCCGGCGGCTGTTGGTCGGGCCGCTCTGGATCAGGCATTTCACTCATGCGTCGGCGCGATCCATCAAGTACTTCGTCAGCAACAGAACCGGTCGACCGGTGGCCATACCCTTTCGACCTTCGTCCCAGGCCGTGCCGGCAATGTCCAGATGCGCCCAGCGATACCCCGTGGTGAAGCGCGACAGGAAGCAACCGGCCGTGATCGCACCACCATACTTGCCGCCGAGATTTGCCATGTCGGCGAAGGCCGAATCGAGCCCGCTCTGGTAGTCATCCCACAGCGGCATGCGCCAGGCACGGTCGTGCGTTTCGCGGCCGGCGTCGAGCAGTTGTTCCGCGAGTTCTTCGTCATTGGTGAACAAACCCGATGCGTGCTTGCCCAGCGCGACCACGCACGCACCTGTAAGGGTTGCCGCGTCGATGATTACTTCCGGATCAAACTTCTGCGCGTAGGTGAGTGCGTCGCAAAGGATCAAGCGACCTTCGGCATCGGTGTTGAGCACTTCGATGGTCAGGCCCGACATGCTGGTCAGCACGTCGCTGGGTCGGTAGGCGTTGCCATCGGGCATGTTCTCCACCGCCGCAACAACGCAGACCAGATTGATCGCGAGCTTCAGTTCAACCGCAGCGATGAAAGTGCCGAGCATGCCGGCAGCGCCGCACATGTCGAATTTCATTTCTTCCATGCCCGCGCCTGGCTTCAAAGAAATGCCGCCGCTGTCAAAGGTGATGCCCTTGCCAACCAGCACATACGGCTTGGCACCTTGCTTTCCAGCACTCCAGTTCAACACGATCAGCTTCGGTGCATTCGCCGAACCGCGGGCGACGGCGAGCAGCGAACCCATGCCGAGCTTTTCCATGTCGGCGGTTTCCAGCACTTCGCAGGTGACGCCCTCGTGGCTGTCGGCAAACTCTCGCGACTTGTTGGCAACGTACGCCGGGTTGCAGATGTTCGGCGGCAGGTTGCCCAGCTCGCGCGCGAACAACACGCCGGTGGCAATCGCGGCTGCGTTGGACAGCGCCTTGCTGGTATCGCCGCTTGACGCAAACGAGAGCGTTTCCAGCGTTGGCAACTTCGAGGCATCTTTCGGCTTAAACGTCGAGGTGTAGCGATATGACTGGTGATCGGCAGCGAGCGCGGCAATCTCGATTTTCCAGGCCACGTCGCGACCAGGCACGTCGATCTCGGTGAGATACGAAGTGGCGTTCGCGATCGGCAGCATTTTCAGCGCCTTGCCCGCTTCGTGCGCCGAGCGGTGGTAACCGGTGGAATCGAATTTCTTCTGATCGCCGAGACCGACAACGACGATACGCGGCGAGGCGATGTCGTTCAGACCGAGCAGCAAAGCCGTATTGCCCAGCTTGCCGCTGGCATCGCCGCTTTCAATCAGTCGCTTCAGCACGCCGCCCGATCGCTCGTCGAGTCGTGCCGCCGACGGGCTCAACATCGCGTCTTCGTAGATGCCGACCACGACGGCCGCACTGGCATTGGTTTCGGGCGCATCGGGCGTTGTATTGAACAGAAGGGTCATGTCGGGTTCCGAAAGGCGTGGGGATCATCCGCAGGCTCTGCGGCTACAATTGCGCACTTTCGGAAGACCGGAAGCGCGTTCGGCGAGCCGCGAAGTCTATCAGCCTCGCTCCCGCCACGATTACGGGTGTGGCCTGCAAGCGCCCATCGCGACGGATCGTCTCAGTCAGCAAATACCATACGAGGTTTCCCCGACCGATGCTGCGCATCACCGATCGCTACCTGCTGCGCGAACTGACCCAAGGCTTCCTGGCGGCGGCAGCGATTCTCTTACTGGTCAGCGTTGGCGGTGCCGTGGCCGACCTGCTCGCCAAGGTGGTACGCGGCAAGATTCCGGTAGAGCTGCTGCTCAGCCTGATCGGCCTGCGCACGATCGATGGTCTGGTCATCCTGCTGCCGCTGGCGTTGTTCCTCGGCGTTCTGATGGCATTTGGCCGGCTCTATCGGGACAGTGAAATGGCTGTGCTGTCAGCGTCGGGTCTGGACCTGCGAGGCCTGCTGCGACCGCTTGCACTGCTGGCGATTCCCGCAACTCTATTGCTAGCCGTTATTTCACTGTGGATGGCGCCCGCAGCGGTTCGGCTGTCGCTATCAATGCTGGCCGACGCGAATCGATCAATCCTCGTCGCGGGGCTGGAACCGGGTCGGTTCGTGCGGCTGCCGGGGCGCGACGGCATTATCTATGTGGGCGAAATGTCCGACGATGGCAGCCAGTTCAAGCGCATGTTCATCGAAACGGAAAGCGTCGATGACGAAGACAAAGCGACCCGCGCCGACATCATCACCGCGCCATCGGGCTACATGTACCGCGACGCCGCCACGGGTGGGCGCTACCTGGCGCTGGAGGATGGGTTCCGCGCCGAAGGCAAGCTCGGCAGCGACGCATTCCGGATGATGCGGTTCGGGCGCAACGACATCGCCCTGCCCGACGATGCCGCCGATACCGATTCCGCTGAAGCCAAGCGCGCTGCACCGTTTGGCGTGCTCTGGCGCAGTGACGACCCGATCCAGCGTGCCGAATTGCACTGGCGCATTGCCGCGCCGATATCGGCGCTGATCCTCGCCTTGCTGGCGCTGCCTCTGTCACGCTCAAACCCTCGTGAAGCGCGCCATGCGCGACTGCTCATCGCCATTCTTGCGTGGATGGTCTACGCCAACGGCATGGCACTGACGCGCTCGTGGATGGCGCAGGACAAGTGGCCGGCGTGGATCGGCTACTGGTGGATATACCTGATCGCGATCGGCATTGCCGTATGGCTGATCCATCGTGGTCAGCAGCTGCGCATGCCGCGTCGACGCAAGGCAGCCGCATGACGATGGCATCTGTGCGCACGGACTTCGGCAGCGCTTTGCGCCGCGTCGTCTCGCGCCTGCGCGTTCTGCGAGTGGACCGTCTGGTTGCACGCAGCGTGATCGGCAGCCTGTTACTCGTCTGGCTGGTGTTCATCGGTATCGACATGTTTCGCTCGCTGGTCGGCGAGATCAATGATGTCGGCAAGGGCAGTTACACGCTCGGCAACGCGTTCCTTTATGTCGTGATGACCATACCGCGCCGAGCCTACGAGTGGTTTGGTTACGCAGCGCTGATTGGCGGCCTGCTCGGACTTGGCGGGCTTGCATCGACCGGCGAACTGACCGCGCTGCGCGCTGCCGGAATGTCCAAGCTGCGCATTAGTGCGTCGGTGGTGCTGACCTTGCTGGTGATGACCGTACTGGTCACTTTCAACGGCGAAACGCTGGCGCCTTTCGGTGAAAACCGTGCCCAGGCAATCTCGCTGGCTGCCAAATCCAACGACGTTGCACTGGCGCGCGGCGGAAGTCTGTGGGCGCGCGATGGCGAAACCATCGTCAACGCGCGGCGCGCTGTCACCCGGGCACTGCCGCAAGGCGGTAGTGAAATCGAAATGTACGGCGTGCGCATTTTCGAGTTCGACGATACCGGCCACCTGCGCGTGCTGAGCCTTGCCGAGCGGGCGAGCCAGGTTGGCCGCGCTTGGACCTTGCACGGCTTGCGTCGTACCGAGTTCCAGGACGAGCAGGCCGTTTCCACGAGTTTCGTCGAACAGGACTGGAAGTCGCGCTTGGACCCCCGCCTGCTCGCCAGCAGCATCATCCGGCCCGACTACATGTCGGCCAGCGACCTGCAACGCAGCATCCGCTACATGGATCGCAACAAGCAAGATGCATCGCAGTTCCGCAACGCGTTCTGGGAACGCATCTACTACCCATTCAACGTGTTGTTGCTCGCCCTGTGCGCCATGCCATTTGCATTCGGCGCACTGCGCAGCGGCGGCGCCGGCAAGCGCCTGTTCCTGGGTCTGGTTGTGGCGATCGCGTTCTTCCTGTTGCGCGGGTCCGTCGTCAGTTTCGGCATCGTCTACGGGCTGCACGCTGCG
>JAYUYW010000215.1:0-5039 GCA_043752325.1 Rhodanobacteraceae bacterium
TGCAATCGCGCGTGGTTGCGGTGGCAGCCCGCGCCGAGGTGATGGCGATTGCCGCGCACGATGGCGTGATGCCGTTGCCAGCGTTGGTGCCCGACACGCGCCTGTTCGGCAGTCCGTTGCTGGTCCTTCCGTGGACGTTGCACGGCGACGCCGAACGTGCCGCGGCGACGGCATCACGGTTTGAGCAGGAACTGGTCGAGCGTGGCATGGCCGGCAGCGATCTGGCGCTGGCCTTGCAGGAAGGATTCGGCATCGGCGTCCGCCACGTGCAGCATTTGACCGTGTTCGACCTCTGCGCAATCGGATGCACGCAGTACGAGCAGGCGGGCTTCGGCGAACTCTGGCAGTTGATCGAAAATGCGTTGCTGACACCGACGCGCGAGCACGGCGTCGAAATCGATGGTCAGCACTGGACCTGTCAGGACGGCGAGGTGACGACCGATGCTACTGGGCAGGCAAGCGCTCACTACCGCGCCATCCTTGCGGCTCACGGAATCAAGATGATCGAAGCGTCCTGACGGCGCTCGGCGGCGGTCAATGTTTTGGCAAGCGTGGTTGGTCCGTCGTCGCGGTCGAGGGCTTGCCACCCAGCCGTCGCAGCACTCGCATGATGAAACGCAACAATTTCGGCACCAGCCAGATCACCAGCAGCAGGAACACCGCCAGCAGCACCAGAAACACCAACGGGTACTCATACATCAGCCACAAGCCAACCAACAGCAGGCCGTCTTCGCCGAAGCTGGCGGTCCAGTTGCTGAAGGGTTCCGGTGATGTGTTGAGCGCGGCACGGCCACCAGTCTTGAAAAGGTGCGTACCGCCGCTGATGAATCCGCCAGCCAGGCCAGCCGCCAGTTGCATCGATGGGTCACTGTCACCAAACGCGCCCCAGGCCAGCATTGCCCCCGCAGGAATTCGGATGAAGGTGTGCACGCCGTCCCACAACGAGTCGAACGCCGGCACCTTGTCGGCCAGAAATTCTCCGACCAGCATCACCCCGGCGACGCCGAGCACCAGGTTGTGCTGCAACAGTTCCAGATCGTCGGGCAGGTGCAGATAGCCGAGCCGGCTGAAAAGACCAACAATGAAGACTGCGGCATACAGTCGAAAGCCGCTTGCCCAAGCAAGACCACCCGCCAGCGCCAAGTTTTGAATCGTGTCCATCGAAGGATTCTGCCGTATGTGCAGGCCCGCGGCCAGTTCCACGGCGGCAGGCCATGACATGGAATCCGGTCTGGCCGGCAGCGGCTTTCCGACCGGCGGTTTGCGGCGTCAAAAGCTGTTCTGGTAATTTCGTGCTTGCGCCCGGCTGGCGGGCATTGGAGATGAATCGATGGGACGCTGGACGATGATCGCAATTGCACTGCTCGGCGGCATCATGGTCGCCGTGACCCGGAGCAGCGTAATCGCCGGAATGGGCGTGGTCATGGTCCTCGTGGGCATGATCGGTGCCACGTTCTCGCTGGCTGCCAGCCGCATCTCTTCGCGTTCCCGCGATGACACGGCAATGCTGTCGCCCGACATCCTTCAATCCATTCGCGAAAAGGCCGCGCGCGACTCGGCCGCTCTGGCCGCACGCCGCCTGCCGTCGGGCGAACACCGTCAAGACTGACTGCCATATTCAGTTTCAAACCATTTTTTTGCGCAGTGCAACACGCGTTTTTCCGCTGCTGCCTGCACAATTGGCTCGTCGCACTCCGCGGCTCAAACTAGGGGAAGTCCAGTGTCCGTTGAAAGCCTTATTATCTGGTTGCTGATTGGCGCCATTGCCGGCTGGCTAGCTGGTCTCATTGTTAAGGGCCACGGGTTTGGCTTGGTCGGAAACATCATCGTCGGCATTGTTGGTGCATTTCTTGCCGGCTTGTTGCTGCCCATGTTGGGCCTTAGCATCGGTGGTTCGCCGATCGTCGGCGCGATCATCTACGGCATGATCGGTGCGGTCATCCTGCTGGTCCTGATCGGCTTGATAAAACGCGCCTGACGCGGTTGTTTCTGCAGCGAGAAAAGCCCGCGATCGCGGGCTTTTCTTTTATCCCGCATTGCGTGGCAGGATGGATCAACGTGATGCAATCACTGCACCGAGGTACACGTCATGCCCCAGCTCCATCCCGTTGATCCCGACTTCGCGTCGAACTCGCGGGTCACCGCCGCCGACTACCGCCGCGACTACGCCGCATCGATTGCGGATCCTGAAAAGTGGTGGTGCGAGACCGGCAAGCGGCTGGACTGGATCACGCCTTACGAGAAAGTGAGGGATATATCGTTCGCCGCCGCCGACCTGCACATTCGCTGGTATGAAGACGGCACGCTCAATGTCGCGGCCAACTGCGTGGATCGCCACCTGGCCACGCGCGGCGACAAGACGGCGATCATCTGGGAAGGCGATGATCCAGCACAGTCGCGTCGCATCAGCTATCGCGAACTGCATGGCGAGGTCTGCAAGGCAGCCAACCTGCTGAGCAACCTGGGCGTCGTCAAGGGCGACCGTGTCGCAATCTACCTTCCGATGATTCCCGAAGCCGCCATTGCCATGTTGGCCTGTGCCCGCATCGGCGCCGTCCACACCGTGGTGTTCGGCGGATTCTCGCCGGACTCGCTCGCCAGCCGCATTGCCGACAGCAAGGCAAAGTTGGTCATCACGGCCGACGAAGGATTGCGTGGCGGCAAGAAGGTGCCGCTGAAGATCAACGTGGATCGTGCGCTGGAACGGCGAGGCACCAACAGCGTCGAGACCGTTCTCGTCGTGCGCCGCACCGGCGGCGCGATCGACATGCAGCCACCCCGCGACCGCTGGTGGCACACATTGATGGAAGGCCAGTCCGGCCAGCACGAGGCGGTTGCCTGCGAAGCGGAAGCTCCACTTTTCATCCTCTACACGTCGGGTTCGACTGGGCAGCCCAAGGGCGTGCTTCACACGACGGGCGGCTATCTGGTCTACGCCAGCTATACGCACGAAGTCGTGTTCGACCTGCGCGAGGACGACGTCTACTGGTGTACGGCCGATGTCGGTTGGGTCACCGGCCACAGTTATCTCGTCTACGGCCCGCTCGCGAACGGCGCGACGACGCTGATGTTCGAAGGCGTGCCGAACTTCCCCGATTCGTCACGTTTCTGGCAGGTGATCGACAAGCACAAGGTGACAATTTTCTACACCGCGCCAACCGCGATCCGAGCGCTCATGCGCGAAGGCGATGTGGCAGTAAAGAAAACTTCGCGTGCCAGCCTGCGCCTGCTCGGCTCGGTCGGCGAGCCGATCAATCCCGAAGCGTGGGAGTGGTACTACAACGTCGTCGGCGACGCGCGTTGCCCGATTGTCGATACCTGGTGGCAGACCGAAACCGGCGGGATTCTGATCACGCCGTTGGCGGGAGCGACCGATCTGAAGCCCGGCGCAGCAGCGATGCCATTCTTCGGCATCCAGCCTGCCATCGTCGACGCCGAAGGCAAGGTGCTGGAGGGTGCGACCGAAGGCAATCTGATCCTCACTGACTCCTGGCCGGGCCAGATGCGCACCCTGTACGGCGATCACCAACGTTTCGTCGATACCTATTTCAAAACCTATCCCGGCAGCTACTTCACCGGCGATGGCGTGCGCCGCGACAGCGATGGCTACTACTGGATCACCGGTCGCGTCGATGACGTGATCAACGTCTCCGGTCATCGCATGGGCACAGCGGAAGTGGAGAGTGCGCTGGTGTCGCATCCATCGGTCGCAGAAGCAGCGGTGGTTGGTTGCCCGCACGACATCAAGGGACAGGGCATCTACGCCTACGTCACCTTGAAGGCCGGCGTGGAGCCAAATGACGAATTGCGCAAACAACTGATCGTGCATGTGCGTACTGAAATCGGCCCGATCGCGACGCCCGATCATTTGCAATGGGCGCCCGCTCTGCCGAAGACACGATCCGGCAAGATCATGCGACGCATCCTGCGCAAGATCGCCGAAAACCAGCCCGAAGCACTCGGCGACACCTCGACGCTGGCTGATCCAAGCGTGGTGCACAACCTGGTCGAGGAACGATTGAATCGTTGACGGGTCGTAGGCTGTTCGGAGACGTTCTATCTGGTTGGTCCGCCTACGCGGGAATGACGACGTTGGTAGATATCGCGAGCGATTCATTGACGAAACGATCCGCACACATTGAGGCGATTCAGTTGTTGGCGATGGCGCGCCGCTTCGCTTGGCGCAATCGTTGGCAGCAACGGGATCGACGCTTCGTCGCGATTGTCGTTGCGCTCGTCGCGGTCGCCATCGCGGCACTCGTTTGGTTGACGAATGCCTACGCAACGTCAATCACCGACAGCGTCACGCTCGCCTTGCGCTTTCCCGTCGTGATTGCCGCAGTCGTCGGCTGGATCGCGATGAGTGTCGCGGCGCGGCAGCGTCGCCAATCACGACGCGATGCCGAACGATCCTGGCTGGCGGCATTGCCGTTGGGCACGACGGCCTTCGCGGCAGATGCACGCCGAAACATCGCGACGATTCTCGCGGGCGCTCTCGCTCTCGCTGCGTTCGTACTCGGTGCCTTGGGCTGGATGCTTGAGCTACCCAATCGATCCGTCCTGACCTTGTCGCTGCTGTTGATCGTCGGCGCAACGCTCGGCGCCATCATCGGCTGGACGCTCGCACGCAAGGATCCACGCCGATCCCGATTACGCTTGCCGAACATCGCAACAAACACCAAGACACGACGCTTCTCGCTTGGCCGATGGCCGCTGCGCCACAGTCGTGCCCACGCCGATCTTGCACTGCATGCGCGCGCCATTGGTGTGCTGTTGCTGAGCCTCCCGATTGGCGTGCCAGCAGAGGCCGTCGTCGCGATGATCGTGTTCGGCCTGGCCGCGCTGGCGATCTGGGACGTATCGCGTGCGCTGCTGACGACAACGCGATTGGCCGGAGCGTGGTTGCGCAACCTGCCACTTGATGCGCGCAAGGCAACGGTCGCGCTAGGTGGTCGCAGCGTTTTCGTCATCATTTTCGCGGCGGCGATCATGCTCGCGGCCACTGCCGTGCCAATGGGCGTGAGTGTCGCAAACGCCAG
>JAYUYW010000216.1:0-12233 GCA_043752325.1 Rhodanobacteraceae bacterium
TTCCTGTTCGTGTCGGTATCGGCCTACCTGGCGGGACTGGTCGGTTCGTCGAACAACCCCGTTTCGGGCATCACCATCGCGACTATCCTGTTCGCGTCAGTCGTGTTGATGCTGCTGCTCGGTCGCGATTCGCAGATCGGTGCGGTGGCTGCAATCATGATCGGTGCGGTGGTCTGTTGTGCGGCGGCGGTTGGCGGCGACAACCTGCAAGACTTGAAAGCGGGTTACATCGTTGGCGCGACACCTTGGAAGCAACAGTTGATGCTCGGCATTGGTGCGTTTTCCTGCGCATTGATCATGGCGCCAGTCCTGAACCTGCTGATGAAGGCTTACGGCATCGGGGCGCCGACGCTGGAGCATCCCAATGCATTGGCTGCGCCACAGGCCACGTTGATGGCCAGCGTTGCGAAAGGCATGTTTGGTGGCTACCTGCCGTGGACGATCATCGCGATTGGTGCGGGAATCGGCGCGGCGATCATTGCACTGGACGAATGGCTCAAGCATCGTAAATCCAACTACCGCGTGCCGGTGCTGGCCGCAGCGATCGGCATCTACCTGCCGCTGGAATTGATGGTGCCGATCTTCCTCGGTGGCTTGCTCGCGCACTTCGTCGAGCGCCGCCATGGCGTGAAGTCCAACGACCAAGACGCGCGAGATCGCATCCATCGTCCCGGCACGCTGTTTTCCGCGGGCCTGATTACCGGCGAAGCGCTGATGGGCATTGCCATTGCCATTCCCATCGTCGTGTCAGGTCAGGCCGACGTGCTGGCGGTTGCGCAGTCGCTGCATTTCGGCCAGTGGGTCGGTTTGTCCGTACTAGCGGTGGTGGCGTGGATGCTGTATCGAACCGGATCCAAGTCGAACGCCGCAGGCGCGGTGGAGCAAGGTCCGCTCTGATCACCGCGTAGCGCAATTCACGCCACGCGGTAGTTGTCCTGCATCGGGTAACTGCGAGCGTATAGCGAGAAGGCCAGCGCGGCCAGGAACGCAAAGCCGGCGAAGAAGAACATCAGGAAGGCCGGCTCGCTCAGGCCGGTCTGCGCGATCATCGAACGGAAGCCATCGTTGCGTACGCCGGCGTTGGTCAGCAGCACCCAAAGGCTGCCGAACGTGCTGGTGAGATACCAGAACGCCATGATGACGCCCTTCATCGCATGCGGTGCCTGGCTGTAGGCGAATTCCAGTGCGGTCGCCGACACCAACACTTCGCCGAACGTCAGCAAAAGATACGGCACGCTTTGCCAAGCGAGCGACACTTCGGCGCCGCTGTCGATCCAAAGCTGAAGGATCCCTGCGGCGACCCATGACACACCGGAAATCGCGATACCCCAGCCCATCCGCTTCAATGCCGTGACTTGAAAACCCATGCGCCGCAGTGCCGGGTAAAGAAAGAGGTTGTTGAGCGGAATCAGGATCATCACCAGCAAAGGATTCAGTGCCTGCATCTGTGCCGGCTCCTTTATCAGCCAGCTTGGCCACCACCATTGCCCGTGTGGCATCAACATTTCGTTGCCCTGGATGATCCACGTCGAGGCCTTCTGGTCGAACAACGACCAGAATGGCGTTACCAGCGCAAATACGATCAGGATCCGCAGCACCTGGCGCACGCCATCGACGGCGACATCTGGATGGTGACCGCGCGCGCGATCCAGTTGCAACGATGCGCCCCAGCCGCCGAACGCGATCAGTACGCCAAGCGCCAGGCAAGCGGTGATAACGAATCCGAATGACGACGGCCACCACGGCAGTGAAACGCCGCCAGCCGATAGCGCCCACATTGCAAGCATTGCCACAGCGGTGGAGATACCTACCCAGGCAATCACCGAGCCCGCATTGCTTTCGTCCGCGCGGCGTTCGCGGATTGCTGTTCTCGCCACGTTGAGGAACGAATCGGGATTCGGCCCCGATGGCGGCACGTTTACGTACTGATGACGCCCCAGCCAAAACACGATGGTCGCGATCAACATCAACACGCCCGGTACGCCGAATGCAACGGCCGGTCCGTAGTTGCGCAACAGCAACGGCGCAAACAGTGATGCAAAGAACGATCCGAAATTGATGATCCAATAGAAGCCATCGAAGACCAGCTTCGCCTTGTCCTTGTTGGTCTGATCAAACTGGTCACCGCAGAACGACACCACCAGCGGTTTTATGCCGCCCGATCCCAACGCAATAAGGAACAGGCCAGTAAAGAATCCGCCGCGACTGCTTTCGAACATTGCCAGGCAGGCGTGCCCAGCGCAGTAGATCAACGAGAACCAAAGCACGGTGTTGTACTTGCCGAAGAAGCGATCCGACAGCCAGCCGCCGAGCAACGGGAAGAAGTACACGCCGATCACAAAAGTGTGAAACATGTCCTTGGCGATGCCGTCGCGGCTGGCCCCTTCCGGTACGTATTGCAGCAGCACCGAACTGATGAGGAACGGCACCAGAATGTTGCGCATTCCGTAGAAGCTGAAGCGCTCGCAGGCTTCGTTGCCGATGATGTACGGAATCTGGCGCGGCATGCGGCCGCTGTCGGCGCCAGTGGTGGTCGGTGTTGTCATTGCATTGCAGTCTGGTCGGGTCCGCTTTCTACTATGCACGGCAAAGTACGCGACGGGAACTGCGAGCCGCGACTCAAGCTTGAATTGGACTCATGCGATGCGCCCAGCTAACCGATGGACTTTGCGTCCACAATCGTATCGATCACGACGTAGCCATGGCGTTTCCAATCGAGCAATTGCGCCATGTCGATGGGTCGCTGTCCCTTCAGCACGTCGGTACCCTCTTCGCTCGACGTCACCTTTTCGATACGTCCGCGTCCGCCATTTTTGGCAACGTACAGGGCCGCGTCGACCCAACGAATCGCATCGACCAGCGGATTTTGCGCGTCGTGCGCCAATGGGTGCTGCACGAACCCGCCGGACACGCTGGCTGTCAACGATTGACCGTTCCATACCACGGGAAAACTGCCGATCCGCGACTGACGTTTCATCTGCGAGCTTGCCGTATCGCTCGCGTGCGGTCAGTGCTGTGTTTCGATCGTTCGCACATTATCGTCCGCGTTGAGGGCACGGATCATCGCATCATGCAGATGATCAATGCGGTGTCTGACGCGCAGGAAACTTGTTCGGAGACACGCTGGGTGCGTTGTCGCGCTGCAGCACTCGAACGTCCGCAACGGCGACGAGATGGAAGCCCTCGTTTGCAACTGTCAGTTGTCTGACGGGCAGCGCGCGTTTCGCCAAGGCAAGCGAACTGGACAACAGCGTATCGACGGAAATGCGTGCATAGTTCAACGCGATACTGATCGAAATCAGCCAAGGCGTTGAAGTGCCGGGAAGTTCCATCAGCTCGACGTCCTGCACCTCTTTGGTTGCCTGCGCCTCACTCCCGTCAATTGAAAAACGCCATTGCAGCGGGCGAGCTAACGCTGCTGCAATGGCGTATCGGGAAGGTCGTCGTCAATTATTCTCAAACCAAGGCAGCTTTACTTTTTGCCGCGTGCCTTGTCGGCTGCTTTGCCAATCGCGTTTTGCGCTTTACCGATGTTCTTCTCGACGTTGCCGGCAATCTCCTTGGACTTGTTTCCGGTGACCTTGCCGGCGACTTCCTTGGCGCCGCCCCTTACTTCCTTCTTCAAGCCTTGGGTTCGATTCTTGTCCATCTTGCGTCTCCATCCTGCGAGATTGCAGGGCTGCGATTTATAGGCTGCGTCTCCATTCGCGTGGCTGAATCCAGAGCGTTTGCGGAACGCGTATTCTCCCGCGATTCAGTTGGCCGCTGCGCATTCGTCGCCTCATTGTTCGGGCGCGGTGCGAAAGGCAACGGCTGCGGCCCCACGTATCATTGGTGCCACCACATCACGGGAGCGTCGGAACGGGCATGGCCACTCGAAAACGAAAGACAAGCTCGGAAAGCTGGTTCGCGCGACGCTGGCATGGCTTGCAAACGCACGCACGACTTTCGGTGAGCGTGGCAATCTTCACGGTCTTGGCCGTCACTTTCTTCCTTATCGGCATGAAGCCCACGCTCGCCGCGTTGGTGGCATTCGATATCGCGGCGGTGATCTTTCTCGGTAGCACCTTGTATATTCTCGGTGGCTCGACGGTTGCATCCATGCGGCTGCATGCACGCAAGGAGGACGCAGGCTACTGGGGATTTCTGCTCAACGGTGCTGCTGCGGCCGTGGTCGCCTTGATCGCGCTGGGAATGCAGCTTCATGCAAGCGAGGCCGGAGGACTGTTGGACATCCTCCTCGCTGCGGCGACGCTGCTGCTGAGTTGGTTGTTCCTCAATACGATTTTTGCACTCCACTATGCGCACGAGTTTTACGGCGATGGGAACGGCAAAGGGGGCGGGCTCGAATTTCCGGGCACCAAGCAACCAGACTACGGGGACTTTCTGTACTTCTCGTTTGTTATCGGGATGACCTTCCAGGTTTCCGACGTGGAAATCAGCGACCGTGGGATCAGGCGCGTGGTGCTGGCGCACGCAATGATCTCCTTCCTGTTCAACGTGATTGTCATCGCGCTCAGCGTGAATGTCGCGGCGAGCCGGACATGACGATGATCTCGGCAAATCAGGAGGCAGCCCGCGCAAGATAGACCGATTGAGTGAATAGACGCCCTAGCAACGGATTATCGAAGGTGATGGGTTCGGCCCAAGCTTCAGCGAATACGGTCGACAGGCGATCGGTAAACGCCGCGTCTGGCGCGTCGTTGGACCACAAGCCGAAGATCCCGCTGGGCTTCAGGTGCCTTGCCAATTCGCGCAGGCCATCAGCTTGGTAGAAGCTGCTGCTGCGATCATCGAGCAAGGCTTCAGGAGAATGGTCGATGTCGAGCAGGATGACGTCGAATTTCCGCTCGGGTTGATCGAGATCGAAGCCGTGATCTGACCCCGCGAGCTCGAAGAAGTCGCCCTCGACGAATCGGCAGCGCCGCTCGGCGACCAGTTCCGGGCCGAGCGGCAACAGTCCTTTGTTGTGCCAGTCGATCACCGGCACCAGCATTTCCACCACCGCTAGGGAGGCAACGTTGTCGTGCTCCAGCACGGCTTTGGCCGTATACCCAAGACCAAGGCCGCCGACAATCACATCGAGTGCGTTCCCTTTGCAGGCGGCAATGCCGAGTCGCGCCAGCGCTTCTTCCGATGCCGTGAACAGGCTCGACATCAGGAACTCGTCGTCGAGCTTGATCTCGTAAACCACGCGCTTTAGAACCAACTCCATGCGCCGCCGCAAGCTGACCGCGCCAATCGGAGTAGGACAGTAGTCGAGTTCCTCGAACAGTGGGTCCATGCTCGTCGATGTCCTGGCCGGTTCTTGCAATTGGCGATGCCGGTACTGGACGCGGCGTGAGGTTTTCAGGATAAGTGAAATGCAGCCGAGGTACGAAGTGGCGATGAACTCTCATCGTCGCGCTAACCTGTTGCGACCTTTTCGTACGACGTCCGCCGTGAACAAAGCTATTGATGTACTCATCTGCACCGCCAAGGACCAGAACGCCTGGCGCGATGCGCTGGCGGCTTGTATGCCCGAAGCTGTCGTACATGTGGGGATGGACGCACCGCCATGCGATTACGCAGTGGTGTGGAATCCGGCTCCAGAGTTTTTTGAGCGTCGACGTGGCTTGAAGGCGCTTTTCTCGCTTGGCGCGGGAGTCGATGGATTGCTGGCGATGCCGTCGCTGCCTACGGACATCCCTTTAATCCGTATGGAAGATGTCGGCATGGCGAGGCAGATGGAGGAGTACGCGTTATACGTTGCGTTGCGCCAATTCCGCGCGATGCCGACCTACGAGGACGCACAAGCATATCGGCGTTGGTCGCGACTGGGCCTGCGCATGCGCGATGAGTTCCGGATCGGCGTGCTTGGACTCGGTGTATTGGGTGGCGAAGTCGCACGTTCGCTGGCCGCATTCGGCTTTTCCGTATCGGGCTGGAGCCGCTCTGCGAAGATGATTGCGGGTGTGACCTGTGAGTCAGGAGTCGACGGTTTGGACAAGGTGTTGGCGCAAAGCGAACTGCTCCTGCTGATGTTGCCCGTGACCCGCGAGACAACAGGGCTAATGGATCACAAGAAAATCGCCAAACTTCCCGCCGGCGCATCGATCGCAAATCTTTCGCGCGGGGAAATGGTCGACGATGTGGCCTTACTGGCCGCCTTGGACAGCGGCCTCATCGCCCAGGCATATCTCGATGTGTTCAACACCGAGCCGCTACCCGCTGAGCATCGGTACTGGACCCATCCGCGCGTTTGCATGACCCCGCACATCGCCGCGCTGACTCCGCACGCCATTGCCTGCCATCAGGTCGCCGAAAAAATTCGCAAGCTTGCAGCCGGACACGCGGTGACCGGCGTTGTGGATCGACAGCGCGGATACTGATGCCGCTTGATGGCGCGCGCCAACTTCGCGAATCGGGGATGCTCGCTTTTAGCGATGGATGGAAAGATGCGGCCGTTGAACGCACTCAAGTTTGGCGTTGCGTAGTAGTCTCGGTAGCATCGTCATCATCGAAAGGCAATCATCGTGACCAATCCAGACTTCTATCCAATCGGTACGCCTGGCGTTGCCTGGGGAGATGCGGAGCGCGCCGAGTGGCTGGCGCGACAATCGGCCAAGCGTAGCTACTGCGATGATGTGTTGAGCAAGATTGAAACGTTTCGTTCGCGCTTCGACGTAGTCGAATACGGACGGCTGGACCACGATGCCGACAGGTACCCACTGTTCGCGATCAAGAGCCGCGACTGGAGCAACGAGTTGCCTGTTGTGCTGGTTACCGGTGGCGTGCACGGCTATGAAACCAGCGGCGTGCATGGCGCCTTGCAATTCATCGACCAAAACGCGGCGAACTACGCGGAGCGCGTGAATCTTGTCGTCGCGCCGTGCGTGAGCCCGTGGGCGTACGAAATGATCCATCGCTGGAATCGCGAGGCGATGGACCCGAATCGTTCGTTCCGCGCAGATAAACCGACTCAGGAATCAGCAGCGCTGATGCTGATGTTGGAGCCATTCCGCGATCGCGTGCTGGTGCATATCGACCTGCACGAAACCACCGATACCGATGAATCAGAATTTCGCCCCGCGTTGGCCGCGCGCGACGGTGATCCCTACGAGCCCGGCGAAATCCCCGATGGCTTTTATCTGGTCGATGACACTGCCGATCCGCAGCCGGAATTCCAGAAAGCGATGATCGCAGCGGTCGAGAAAGTCACACATATCGCGCCGGCCGATGCCAATAGTGAAATCATAGGCTCCGCCGTCGTATCGCCCGGCGTGATCTGCTATCCGTTCAAGCAACTGGGTCTTTGTGCAGGCGTCACCAACGCACCATTCACCACCACAACCGAGGTCTATCCCGACAGCCCGCGTGCGACCGATCAGCAATGCAACGACGCGCAGGTCGCTGCGGTGTGTGCGGCTATCGACTTTGCGCTGGCCTCTGGCGTGAACTTGCCGCGCTGACAAACCGCAAGCGGCGGTACTAACAGCCATGACCTCGACCTCATTGCGAGTAGTCACATTGACCGCATTGGCAATGATCGCCTTTGCGGCGAATTCGATCCTTTGCCGACTCGCGTTGAAGGAAACCAGCATTGACCCGGCGACATTCGCGGCGGTTCGCCTGCTGGCAGGTGCGTTGGCGCTCGTTGTCATCGTGAGCTTGCGAAATAGACCAGGTGCAAGCGAGGGTAATTGGGTGTCGGCCGTTGCGCTGTTCGCCTATGCCGCAGCTTTTTCATTCGCCTATGTCGGCCTGTCCGCGGCTGCTGGCGCGCTGCTGCTATTCGGCGCAGTGCAGGCAACGATAATCGGCTATGGCTTGTGGCTCGGAGAGCGCCTGCGCGCCTGGCAGTGGATAGGGGTGTTGCTCGCTGTCGCGGGCGTGGTCGGATTCCTGCTCCCGGGACTTGCGGCACCGCCGCTATCCGCAGCTGTCCTGATGTTGATCGCCGGCATCGCATGGGGCGCGTATTCGCTGCGTGGACGCGGCGCTGGTGATCCAACTGGGGTGACCGCAGGCAACTTCCTGCGCACGATTCCGATGGCGACCACGCTGGTCCTCGCAGTGCTTTTGACAAAGCGAAACCTCGCCTGGGATGCGACGGGAATTGGCTACGCCATCGCATCGGGAGCGATCACGTCGGGCATCGGTTACGCAGTTTGGTACGCAACATTACCTTTGCTCAAATACACGACCGCCGCGATCGTGCAATTGAGCGTTCCACTGATCGCGGCTGCAGGCGGTGTGATCGTGCTAGGTGAGCCAGTCAGTGCACGTCTCGCGGTCGCCAGCCTCGCCGTGCTTGGCGGCATCGCCTTGGTGATTGCGCGACCGCGCGTCAGCGGAGTGCGCCAGCAATAAGCCGCGCCTATCGTGGCGCGCCTGCTTGCGGGACCCGTAAGCCTAGTGGGTCCCGGCGACCGGTACCGCGCCGTCAAACCCATTCTTGAAAAGCGTGTCGGCACAAATTCAGAGGGAGCCAGCACCGCGTTGCCAGCAATGCTCTGCCGCACGAGAGATGGTGGGAACCGCCGCCGTCAGCGCGATCAGCATTGTCGTCAGCCGTGCAGAAATATTTGCGGCCATTGAACTCTACTTCGAAATTCGAACCGATCCCCCGTAATTTTCGCACCATCCGACCAACGTCCGCGCACGTGCGCGATCATGCGAAGATTGAGCGATGACCGAGATCGACATGATTGCCCTGCCGCCTCTGCCCGAAATGTCTGACGAGGAGCGCATAGCAGCAGGTCGCGCGTTCGCAGACCTGCTCGCGAAACGGCGCACCGTTCGCGACTACACCAGCAAACCGGTGCCACGCGAACTGATAGAACAATGCCTGCGTGCGGCAGGTAGCGCACCGAGTGGTGCCAACCAGCAACCTTGGCGCTTCGTGGCCGTGCAGGACGCAGCGATCAAGTCGCGCATCCGCGTTGCAGCAGAAGCGGAGGAGCGCGAGTTCTACTCACGCCGCGCTCCGGAAGAGTGGCTGGATGCGTTGTCGGCACTCGGCACCGATGCGGCAAAACCATTTCTGGAAACCGCGCCGTGGCTTATCGGCGTGTTCTATGAGCGCTTCGGCTACGACGATGAGGGCAAGAAGCGCAAGCGCTACTACCCGCATGAGTCGGTCGGCATTGCGACCGGCATGTTGATCGCCGCGTTGCACCAGGCAGGGCTTTCCAGCCTCACGCACACGCCAAGCCCGATGGGATTCCTCAACGAAATTCTCGGTCGCCCAAAAAATGAAATGCCCTACCTGCTCCTGGTCGTCGGTCATGCGGCGCCCGATTGCAGGGTGCCGAACGTGCATCGGTTGATGTTGGACGAGATCGCCAGTTTCCTGTGAGCCGACGCTGCAATCTCGGCCACGATTCAGACGCCCTGATGCGCGACGACACAAGGAACCTCGTCATTCCTGCGAAGGCAGCAATCCATTTTGACTTTCGTCACGTCAATCGAAAGACAGCAGAATCAAATTTCATTCCTGTTTTCGCAGAAATGACGAGGAAGGGAGGGTTCGCGAACTCCTCAATCCTAGGTTTCACCGCCAATATCGCCGAGCGACTATGCTCGCGCGGCATCCCATCCATTTTGCGGAGAATTCCATGAGCGACAAGACACCGAGCAAGGCCAGCGACTTCGACCCGGAAGTGATGAAGCTGTTTGACCAGTACGTCCACGGCGTCATCGACCGCCGCGGCTTTCTTTCTGCGGCGGGCCGATTCGCCATTGGCAGCGCCGGCGCTGTGGGACTACTCGCCGCGCTCAGCCCCAACTTCGCTGCGGCGCAGAAAGTAAAACCCGACGACGCGCGAATCAACACGAAGTCGCTTGCCTTCGATTCGCCGAAGGGCTACGGCAAGGCCAGCGGTTATCTTGCGCGTCCCGCCAAGGCGGATGGCCCGTTACCAGTGGTATTGGTGATCCATGAAAATCGTGGCTTGAATCCGCACATCGAAGACATTACCCGTCGCCTTGCGCTGGACAACTTCATCGCCTTTGCGCCAGATGCACTGTTCCCCCTTGGTGGCTATCCCGGCAATGAGGATGATGCGAGGGCCTTGTTCGCCAAGCTCGATCAGGCCAAGACGCGCGAGGACATGCTCGCCGCTGCCGAAATTGCGAAGAACATCGAAGGCGGCAACGGCATGCTCGGTGCTGTCGGATTCTGCTATGGCGGTGCGCTCGTCAATTTCCTTGCGACGGAAGTTCCAGGTCTCGCTGCCGGCGTTCCGTTCTACGGTTCGGCGCCGGACAGTGATGACGTCAAGAGCATCAAGGCCGAAATGCTGATCGTGCTTGCCGGCAGCGATGATCGCGTCAATGCGGGATGGCCGGAGTACGAGAAAGCATTGAAGGCAGCGGGGGTGAAATTTGCACTGTTCCAACCCGAAGGCACCCAGCACGGCTTCAACAACGACACCACGCCGCGCTTCGACAAGGACGCCGCGAGAAATGCATGGAGCAAGACCCTGGCCTTGTTCAACCGGAAACTCCGCGGCTGATCGCGCGTCGTCTGTTCGGGTCTTGTCGTGAGGATGTTACGGCTCGTCGCGGGTTTCTTGGCATACTGACGCGATGAAAACCCTGTTGCTTACCTTTGGTTTCCTCGTCGTCGCTCCGCTCGCGCAAGCGGCGGATGCCGACAGATCAGCAGCGCGAACCATCGTCCTCGTTCGCCACGGCAACTATGTCGCCGATGACTCGGTCGACGGGAAGATCGGCCCTCACCTCTCGTCGCTGGGCGTAGCGCAGGCCTATCTGGTGGGTGCACGTTTACGAGATTCGGCGGCAGGTTTCGATCATCTCTATGTCAGCCCGATGCAGCGAGCACGCGATACCGCAGCGGCGATTGCGCCGGAATTCCCGCAGCGACGTTTCGAAGTGATCGACGATCTCGCCGAATGCACGCCGCCGACGCGAAGTGCCGACATCATGGCGCGAGAAAAGCCCGCCGATCTGGCTGCCTGCAAGGAGAAGCTGGATCGCGAGTTTGATCGCTTCTTCAAGCCCGCCGCTGGCGAGGAACAAACCGATTTGCTGGTCTGCCACGGCAACGTAATTCGCTACCTCACCACGCGAGCACTTGGTGTCGACAGCAAGGCCTGGCTTGAGATGTCAGTCGGTCATGCGAGCATCACCAGGATTCGCGTCGAAGCAAATGGCAAGTTCAAGGTGATCGCGGTTGGCGATGTCGGCCACATTCCACCGAACCTTCGCACGGGCGCAACCGGCGATGCCGAACGCAGTCTGACGATTCCCGTTTTGCCATAGCGAGCCTATATCGATGAGTGCCAAATCCATCACCAGCGAAATCTGGACCGACCGCCGCCGCTATTGGTGGCTGGCTAGCCTTGTCGCGCCCGCCTTGGTGTTGATTGCCTACGGCTTGGTGCAGGCGACGGGTTCGGGTTGGTTCTGGTGGACGGGGCCGGTCGTTGTCTATGCGCTGGTGCCAATCCTCGACACCGCATTCGGAGCGGATGACCGCAACGTGCCAGATGCCGCCATCCAGGGACACGAGAGTGATCACTACTATCGCAGGACATTGCTCGCAACCTTGCCCCTGCAGTGGATCAGCCTGGTCCTCGGTGCCTGGGTAGCGACGCATTATTCGCTGACTACTTTCGAGTGGATGGGGTTGATGATCACGGTCGGCACGGCCAGCAGCGCGGGCATCAACGCAGCGCATGAGTGGGGCCACAAGCGCGACACGCTTGCCCACTGGTTTGCAAAGCTCAGCCTCGGCCCGGCGGCATACGGGCATTTCTATGTCGAGCACAATCGTGGCCATCACAAGAACGTGGCCACCTTCGATGATCCGGCCAGCGCGCGCTTGGGCGAATCGTTCTACGCATTCCTTCCACGGACCCTGATCGGCGGCGTGCGTTCGGCGTGGCGGATCGAGCGCGAGCGTCTAGAGCGGGAAGGCAAGTCTGTGTGGAGCGTCCACAATGACAACCTGCAAGCATGGGCTATCACCGTCGTAGCTTTCGCAGCACTCACTACGTGGCTCGGTTGGTCAGCGCTGTGGCTGCTGATTCCGCAGGCGCTTTACGCGATCATGCTGCTCGAAGCGGTCAACTACATCGAACACTACGGGCTGCGCCGCAATGTGGTGAATGGCCGGGTGGAACGTTGCGAGCCCGAGCATTCCTGGAACAGCAACCAGATCGCCAGCAACCTGATGTTGTATCAGTTGCAGCGCCATTCCGATCACCACGCCAACCCTCGCCGTG
>JAYUYW010000217.1:0-5035 GCA_043752325.1 Rhodanobacteraceae bacterium
GCGAGGGCCACGCATTCTGCACATCACAACTATGGAATGGAAACCATGGTCCGGTCCGCAGCGGTCATGCTACTGGAACACTCGCTTACCGTAGACGAAGTGATCTTTCCACCACGCGCCGTCAAGGCTGTCCAGCCGCACAGTGCCGCCGCCGTTTGGTGCGTGCACGAAGCGATTCTCGCCGACGTAAACGCCTACATGACTGATCGAACGACTCGCAGCGAAAAACACCAGATCACCCGATTGGAGCTGTCGACGCGACAACTCTCGCCCTCGAATTTCGCCCATGACGGACGACCGGCGCGGTAGTCGCACCGCCGCCGCATCGTGAAAGATGTAGGTCACCAGCCCGCTGCAATCGAAACCACTGGTTGGCGTGTTGCCACCCCAGTGATATGGGGTGCCAACCAGCGACATTGCGCGAAACAGCACGGCATTGGATGCATCGATGGCATTGGTGTCGGCCGGAATGAACACCGCCGCTGGTACTGCGCGATCCGGCTTGGTTGGCGAGCGCCCGCAACCGGCCAGCAAGATGGTCAGTGCCAGAAGTGGAAAAAAGTAGCGGTAACGATCGGCAGAGTTCACCGACGCAGATTGCCGCAATCGGGTTTCTGAGACCAGCCGTCAGTTGTTGGAGACTGCCAGCGTTAACTTCTGACGCGGCGTGGCTGGTGGGGTGATCGCAGGGAAGTCCAGCATGTCGAACCGGGCTTGCGTGGCCGACTCAAAATTGAGAAGGCTGGCGTGCGCGGCCAACGCGACGATACTGGGCACCCTGCTGCGTTCCAGCAAATCGCGCACTACGCTGCGCTGCGCCTCGTCGAATACAGGATCGAGCATTGCTTCATCCAGAGCGCAAACCACCGCGGCCAACCAACCCGAGTTGGGCGATCGCAAGACAAGCAACATTTCGGCATTGGACATGGCGCGTTCCGTGGGTGGCGGTTGTGGATGGCAGTTCCAAACGTTCAAAGCAGAGTTCGTGCCAATCATTCGCGTCAGCGACTTCCAGCGGGAGGCTTGCTAGCCTGCGCGCTCCTTGTTCGTGAGTGTTGCCGTGAACCCTGCCAGGAAGCCGCCCATCGCGTGGCGCGATGTCAACGGGATCTTGCTGCTGGACAAGCCGTCCGGGGTCAGTTCCAACCATGCGCTGCAAGCCGTGCGTCGCATGTTTCGCGCGGCCAAGGCCGGCCACACCGGTAGCCTCGATCCGTTGGCAACGGGCTTGCTGCCGATCTGTTTCGGCGAAGCGACCAAGATCGCCGGATTGTTGATCGGGTCAAGCAAGGCCTATTCGACGACGGCCATGCTGGGTCAGACCCGATCCACGGATGATGCCGAAGGTGAGCTGCTCACCGAGCGCCCAGTCCCGGCTATCGATGACGGTCTGATTCGACGCGGATTGGCAATGCTGACCGGCGAGCAGACTCAGGTTCCCCCGATCTATTCGGCGATCAAACGCGATGGCGAGCGCATGTACACGCGGGCGCGTCGCGGCGAAGTGGTCGATGTGCCGTCGCGCACGGTGCAGGTTGATCGGTTCGAAATCATCGCGAACAATTTGCCGATGCTGGATCTGGAAATTGAGTGCGGTTCCGGCACCTACGTGCGCAGCCTGGTTCGCGACTTGGGCGAGTTCTTAGGTTGTGGCGCGCACGTGACGGCGTTGCGTCGACTTTGGGTCGAGCCATTTCGCGATCCGGCGATGTTCACTCTGGAACAACTCGAAACCCTGGCCGGGCAGGGCGTTTCGGTGCTCGACGAAACGGTTTTGTCGGTCGAGACCGGGCTTGCCCATTTTATCCAGTGCCGAGTCGGTTCCGAAGACGAGCTGCGTTTGCGCAAGGGGCAGGGCATTGAAGCCACCGTCGCAAAAGGATTCTGTGTCGCTGTTTCGGTGGAGTCGGGTCGGGTGGTTGCGCTTGCTGAAAGTAACGGCATTGGACGGGTCAAGCCGACGCGCGGATTCGGCATCGAATCCTAGAGTCGGCAATCTCAACCAACAGCTACACTGCGCCGATGACCGATACATCCACTGCCGCACCACGCGTCGACGAGGCTGGCGAACGCCTGACCGTCGCCATTTCATCGCGCGCATTGTTCGATCTCGGCGACAGCCACGCCCTCTTCGAGAGCGACGGGCTGGAAGCCTATGCCCAATATCAGATCGATCACGAAGACGACCTTCTGCAACCCGGCGTCGCCTTTCCGTTGGTGCAGAAATTGCTGCGCATCAATACGCTGCCGCCAGTGGCGCCGCGAGTCGAAGTGATCCTGCTTTCGCGAAATTCGGCCGACACTGGTCTGCGCATCTTCAATGCGATCAAGCATTACGGTCTGGATATTTCACGTGCCGCGTTCACCAATGGCGCGCCGACTGCGCCGTACGCGCATCCTTTCAAGGCCAGTCTTTTCCTGTCCGCAAATGCCGATGACGTACGCCGTGCGCTGATGGCCGGGGTGGCGGCGGCGACGATCCTGCCTTCCAAGGCACCAGAAGTTCATAGCGACCAGCTGCGTATCGCATTCGATGGCGATGCGGTGATCTTCGGCGACGACTCCGAGCGCGTGTCGAAAGAGCAGGGCCTGGACGCTTTTCATCGCAATGAGCACGAACGCGCTCGCGAGCCACTCGCGGTAGGCCCATTCCGGGCTTTCCTTGATGCACTCCATCGCTTGCAGTCAGTGTTCCCGATCGAGCAATCACCGATCCGCACGGCGCTGGTCACCGCGCGTTCCGCACCAGCGCACGAGCGCGTCATCCGCACATTGCGCGAATGGGGCGTGCGTATCGACGAGGCAATGTTCCTCGGCGGACGCAGCAAGGGTCCGTTCCTGCAAGCGTTTGGTGCGGACATTTTCTTTGACGATTCCAGCATCAACGTGGAATCGGCGCGGTTGCATGTCGCGACAGGACACGTGCCGCATGGTGTGCAGAACATGCTCGATGGAGGCAACGGCGTAGGTTGACCGTTGCTTGCGCATCGGCGATTGTTGGCTCATCCATCCCAAGGTCGTCGACATGCTCGAGTACGCCAGTTTTCGCGAGTTTTATCCGTTCTATCTGAGTGAGCACGCTGATCGGCGAAGCCGACGCATGCATTTCGCAGGTACCACGCTGATTCTCTTACTGATGGCCATCGCGTTCGTCGGTGGAAACTGGAGCTGGCTGTGGCTGATCCCGGTTGCCGGCTACGGTTTCGCCTGGATCGGCCATTTCGTGTTCGAGAAGAACCGGCCGGCAACCTTCAAGCATCCGTTTTATTCGTTGCTGGGCGACTGGGTCATGTACTTCGACATCCTGCGCGGTCGCGTGTCGCTGTAGTCATGCAGGCCACGGTGACAATTTACGGTGCGGCGGGTACCGTAGCCCGCATATAACGGAGTCCAGCAATGACCCAGCACGAAGTCAAAGTCCCCGATATCGGCGGTTACGACGATGTCCCCGTCATCGAAGTGTTGGTCAAGGTCGGCGACACGGTCTCCAAGGATCAGGGCTTGCTTACACTGGAATCGGACAAGGCGACGATGGAAGTTCCGTCGTCGGTGGCGGGCGTGGTCAAGCAGGTCAAGGTAAAGGTAGGTGACACGCTGTCAGAAGGCAGTGTCGTCGTGATCATTGAAGATGCCGGTGCGGACGCTGGCGCAGGTGAAGCCGAGAAACCAGCGAAGGATTCGAACGAGGCGACGTCGGAAGCGCCTGTCAAATCGGCGTCGAAACCGCTGGAAAAGGAAAACGCACCTTCAGTGAAAGCCGCTGCGTCTTCGGCCGGCAATGTCGTCGAAGCCAAAGTGCCGGACGTCGGCGATTACTCCGATATACCGGTCATAGAATTGCTGGTCAGTGTCGGTGACACAGTAAAGAAGGATCAGGCTCTGGTGACGCTGGAGTCGGACAAGGCGACTATGGAAGTGCCTTCGTCGCATGCCGGTGTGGTCAGGGAACTGAAGGTAAAGATTGGCGACTCGGTGTCGGAAGGCAGCGTGGTTGCCTTGATCGAGATGGCAGCGGAAGCTGCCAGCGCAGCCGCTGCACGAGCGCCAGTTGCTACGGAAAGCGAAACCTATCGAGAGCCTGTGCCGCCTGCCGAAAATTCTTCTGTCGAACCGGTTGAGGTTGGTAACCCGAATGCCCTTGTGGCGCCGGTCGGAACGCCGACCAGCCCGCCGGTCGAATTCGGCAGCGATACGGTCATGCCGGATCGCGTTCCGCATGCGAGTCCGGCGGTGCGCCTGTTCGCACGCGAGCTCGGCGTCGACCTTTTCAAGGTAAGCGGCAGCGAGCGCAAGGGCCGAATCAGCCGCGCCGATGTGCAGGCACACGTGAAGAAGGCGCTGTCTGGATCGACCGGCGCGGCGGCTGCAACTGGAGGCGGCGGGCCCGGCCTGAGCTTGCTGCCTTGGCCAATGGTGGATTTCGAAAAATTTGGCGGAATCGAAACCCGGCCGCTGTCACGCATCAAGAAAATTTCCGGCGCGAACCTGCATCGCAACTGGGTGATGATCCCGCACGTCACCCACAATGACGATGCGGACATCACGGAGATGGAGGCGTTCCGAAAGCAGTTGGCGCAGGACAACAAGGACCTGAAAATCTCGCCACTGGTGTTTCAGATCAAGGCGGTCGTGGCCGCACTGAAAAAATTCCCGAACTTCAACGCCTCGCTGGACGCCAGTGGCGAAAACCTGGTGCTGAAGAAGTATTTTAATGTGGGAATTGCGGTGGATACGCCCGATGGATTGATGGTTCCCGTGATTCGCAACGCCGATAGCAAGGGCATCGTCGAGCTCGCTACCGAGATGGGCGAAATTTCGAAGAAGGCGCGCGAGAAGAAACTTGGCCCTGCCGACATGTCCGGCGGCTGCTTCTCTATCTCCAGCCTCGGCGGCATTGGTGGTACCGGCTTCACGCCAATCGTCAATGCGCCTGAAGTGGCCATCCTCGGCGTCTGCAAGGCGTCAACGAAGCCGGTCTGGAATGGCAGGGAATTCACCCCGCGCACCATCCTGCCATTGTCGCTGAGCTACGACC
>JAYUYW010000218.1:0-5030 GCA_043752325.1 Rhodanobacteraceae bacterium
GAGTTCCGCTCTTGTTCAACCGTGCGAGTGCAACCCGATATAGGGAAATGTTTGCGTCGAACGCTACGCCAGCCAGCAGGATTTTTCCGTCGTAGCCGATCGACAGTGCATGCACACGGTCAAAGAAATCGCTGGCCCCGAGATCGAACGCGACTATTGCCTTGCCGCCGATACCGAAAGAAGCGTCCAGTTGCCCGTTGCTCTGCAATCGTGCCAACGCGAAATCTGTGTCTTTCAATGCGACGGTGGCGCTGCCGCCGACGACGATGTAGTCCTGCGCATCGATCGCCACCGCGTACGGAATGTCGGCGCCACCGCGGATATCGACGGCCGCGTAACCATTGATCCCGAAACCAGCGTCATTTGTCAGGTCAGCCCTGAAACGCATGATGCCGAAGTCGCCGGCATTGGGCGCGGCCGTGGGACCGACCACGATGATCCGGCCGCTGCCGTCCACCGTGGCCGCTTCAACTTTTTGCAATCGCGAGACGATTCGTTCGCTCAGCTTGACGCCGGTCGACGACAGCCGGGACAGGGCGACGCACGGCGCACTGGGGCACAGCGAAGGGGTGGCGGGAAAATCGATGACGACCACCGTTTCGCCGTTCGGCATGGGTAACGCTGCGACGGCGCCGTGTTGCTGATCGGGTTGGTTGTACAGGACATAGCCACCTCCAAAGGAGAAATCTACCTGCTCTGCTTGGACGGGCAGCGCGGCGGAAATGAGCAGAACGGCGAACAAGGTGTGGTAGCGCATCAGTGTTTCCTTCATCGAATGTGCTTGGGAATACGTGCTTACGTCAGGAATCGGGACATTGCGCGTTTACATCTCATATCAGGTCGTTGGCGCCGACGCACGAAAGGTTTTCCGACGCCGACGCTGGTAGTAGCCTTGAATCGGGCAAGCCGATGTTCACGCAATCGCGTGTGAACTCTGCACCACATCATCTCGGCAAAATGCTGGGTTATATCGTCGGGCGTGCCACCGAGCAGGCCGGCGTGCGCTCCCGCGAGTCGCGCGTTAACTTCCGATGCAAGCACTCCACCTCCTCCACACTCGTCGGCGGCCGCATGCGTCTGCTCACCGTCTGGCAGGTCCAGCAGGTTGCGAAGCAGCGCGAATGCTCGACGCTTCAAGGCAAGGGGGTCGTGGCACGCTTCGTTCATTGCGCACCTCGTCGGAAGCGGGGCATAAAGGCGCTGCAGTTCGACGAGCCGATTGCGGGGCACTCCTCCCACACCAACGCCGCCGACGGATTGTGCAGAATGCATGTGCTTGGGCATATCCCGCCGCGCGTTGCACCGCCGGCCGACGCTGGCCAATGCCAAGGGGCCGACCGACTTTGCCAGCGACGACAGGGACCCCACTACTGCAGACCGTTGCGAAAGATCAGGTCGGGCTTGGGGCCGGTAGCATTGGTGAATCGCGCGAATAGAGCCGACCCCCAACCTCCGACAGACGGTACGAAGACACCGGCAAACAGGGGTCGGCCGAAATGATCCAGAGCCAGTTCCTCACCCCGATCATCGTAGTCGGTGGTGCCGGGGCCGCCGTGGAAACAGATCGCGGTCGTGTTCAAGCAGTCACCGAATCCCGTCATCCGCGTCAGGTTCGGGTTGAAGGCCTGCAAGACGAGGTTGGAATTGCCGAATGGGCCACTTCCTCCTCCCACCAGAACGCGTTGACCATTCGCATCGGAAACTTGCACAGTGTTGTAAACGGCTTTGGTGCCAAGACCGCTGTCGAGTGTTTCAGCGTAGTAGTCGCCATTTGCGTAAAAGCGGCTGATGGCCGCACGCTCGGTCATGCCATCGATGGAAGCGGTAAGGCCGACGACAAAGAAGTCGCCATTACCCAACACGGCCAAGTCGTGCGCAAAATCCTGGTGCGCAGTGTTTGCACCGAAGTAGTAGACGCGACGACCGCTGTGCCAATCGGCGTAGTTACCTTGGACGGTGCACGATCCCGGGCACAACGTTGCGTCAACACTGCCGTTCCGATTCAGACGCGCGATCGCGACCTTGTAGTGGTCAATGTCGGTGTCGAAGGCGTTGCCGACTATAGTGATGCGATCTCCACTGGGTGACAGTGCAACTGCGCGGGCACCATCACGCTCCAGGCTCGACAAGTCGAACGCAATGGTCTGTTTGCCGCTGAAATTGAAGTTGCTATCCAACATTCCGTCGCTGGCACGGAGCTTGACAATGCCGAAATCGGTGTCGGGGGCAGTTTGCCCCACCTCCCCGACGACGAGGATGTTGTCGTCGGCGTCAAGAACAACGGCATTTGCGTAATCGTCATTGCCGAAGAAGTCGATATCGACAGCACCATTGGTGCCAAAACTGCTATCCAGAGCAGGACTGCTGGTGATAAGCAGCCGCATGACCCGAAAATTTCGTCCGGTCGGAGTCGCCTTGGATGTGCCGACCAGGATGAGGCGGCCTTGGCTGTCGATGGCAGCAGCGCTAAGGAAGCCAAAGTCGAAGCCCAATGGGTCGTAGGCAATGGTCGGCTGCCCAGCCTGATTGAAGTAGGTCAATCGTGGGCAAGCGTACAACTGCCCGCAGCCTGTGCCGACGGCGTAGGAGATCTGCAGCAACCTCCCGTCCGGCCGTTCCAGCAGGGCGATAGGGCTGCGGTTCGGACCACTGCCGATTTCCAGGAATCGCCCGGTCCCGTTGAACGTATTGTCGAACTGTTCGGCCTGCGCGTAGCTGGTCCACATGGAAATCAGTGCGACGCCGGCGAGCAGGCGTTTGAGTAACGTGGTCATGGAACACTCCTTTGGCTGGCTTTCATGGCTAGTACGCAATGCGACGGCGAATCGGGACATTGGCAGCGCGCTCGATGTCCACTCGTTCAATTCATCGATAAGACGCCGTATCCCCGGCACGCGCAGCGCGACGGGACTGGAGCAACGATCGGATTGCGAAATCTGGCCTGCGCTGCAAAGTCCCGGCGCGTTGCACGTGCCGGGCTACAGCGGCATGCGTGAGTTGCGGCTACGGCTGTTTGGAGCCGGCCGGCGGCACCTTGTGGATCAGCCAGGCGCTGCGAACTCGTTGTAAGTCAGCGGCTACTGAAAGCCGTTGCGGAAGATCAGGTCGGGCCTGGGGCCGGAGTCATTCGTGATGATCGCCCTTAAAACTCCACGGACATCACCGGAACTCTGGATAAAACTGCCCGTGAACAATGGACGTCCGGTCCGATCCAGGTTGATGGGGCCTGCTGTGTCGGGTCCGACGTCGCCTACAGCGCTAGACGAGAAACACAAGCCGCTGTTGGACTCCAGACAATTGCCGTAGCCCGACACGGGAGCAAGAGAACTCGTGAAGGCCTGCACATAAAGTAACCCGTTGCCCGCATCGCCACTGAGCAGCAGGCGGGTACCCAGACCGTCGGCGGACTTCACCGCTCGATAGACTTTTGGCTCACCGAGGGCGCCACCTCCCACCGTGCCGATTCGTTCGGTCAAGTAGTTGCCGGCACTGCTGATCTTGGCGATGGAGGCCTTCGGTCCTGAACCATCGGCTGGCGACGAGGTGCCGACCACGTAGAAGTCGCCATTGCCGATGCTTCCCATGCCGTACAGCTGATCGCTATGCGCGTCGCTCGCGCCAAAAAAATAGATGCGTCTGCCGCTGTTGATACCAGTGTAAGCGCCCTGAAAGTTACAACTGGGGTTGCAGAACGTGCTGTCGATGGAACCGGTCGGGGTGAGCCGTGCCAACGCAATGCGGAATTTGTTGATGGCACCATCGTAGGCGACGCCACCGACCAGGATGCGGCCATCATTGGTAACGTTGACAGCCGATGCCTGATCGAGGCGTTGGCTTGGTGCCAAATCAAACGGGATCAAAACAGCGGAGAGTACGCTGCCATTGCTGGCACTGAGACGCACCACAGCGAAATCGGTGTCGGTCGCACTCAACGTCGCCGTACCGACGACGACAATGTTGTCATCCTTGTCCAGCGCCACGGCCGCTGCGTAGTCGTTCTGCGTGGACAAGTCGACCGCCACGCGGCCACTATTACCGAAACTGCTGTCGAAACTGCCATCGGGCAGTATTCGCGCGATGCGGAAATCGGTGCCATTGCTACCCGCCGACGTAGTGCCGACCACAATGCCACGCCCCTTGCTGTCGACTGCGGCCGCGACAATGCCGGGCAAGTTGTAGACCTCGGTAGTGGCGGTCGTGGTGCCGTTGATTAGTACCGTAATCGTCTCGAGGATCAAAGATACGCTTGAACTGGTCGGCTGCGAATACACGTTCAAGAGCTTGCGGTCGGGCAACTCCAGGAGTGCGACGGCGTTGAGATCCGCCGCACTGTTTATTGCTACCCGGTCTAAAAGCTGCTCGGCATGCACGCAGGTTGCCGACGCGGCGATCAGGCCTACGGTGACGAAAAGGGACTTAGATAAGTTGCGCATGGAACGCTCCTGAGATGGGTTTCATCAGGAGTACGCAACCCGGCGGCAAATCGGGACATTCGGCCGCAAATTCAGTCGCCGGGCATCGGCAGGGATTGCCGATGCTCTTTCCTCAGGCGATCAATTCCACTCGTACAGCGTGAAATAGACTGGGTCGATTGGGCCTAGCGACGGATCACGATTCAACCGACCGCTGCCGGTGTTGTCCATATAGATGCGGTTTGGACCATTCGGCGGCACGATGCGAATCATCCAGACTTTGCCGTTCTCACGATATTCCTCGACCGTGTCCTTGCCTTCCTGGCGGACGGTCACCTGACTTGCCGCGACGCGTTCCTTGACGACGGCTTGTTGTCGAGCCGGTTTGTCACGGACCAGTCGGGTGTCGGGCTTGTCAGGCGCTTGAGTTGTATTTGGCGTTACCCGTGCGGCGGCTTCGACGGCGGCCTCGTTGTCCTGCCCTGGCGCCGGTTTCTCGTAAATACCCTTGTCTTCCATGCTTGGTGGCGGTGGCGGCTCGACGCGGGTCGGCGTCTTCGGAGATTGCGCCAGCGCAAGGCCAGCCCACGGCAACAGCATGGCGGAGATGGCGAGAGG
>JAYUYW010000219.1:0-5029 GCA_043752325.1 Rhodanobacteraceae bacterium
AGCCGCATCGGCCAAACGTCGGCGCAGCGGCGCGAATTTGCCGGCAAATCCCAGCGCCGCGCCGCGCAAGGTGGCCAGCGCCAGCGAATCGCGGCCGTACACCTTGCCGATCAGATCGAAACCGTACGCGCCGACCGTGTTTTCGCTGCGCCGCTCGCGCTCGTAGCGCCGCAACACATGAGCGCTGCCGGGATCGACGCCACGCTTGATTGCGCCGCCTAGTTCACGGCGCAGGCAGATCACATCGCGAAACCCAAGATTCATGCCCTGCCCGGCCAGCGGATGGACCACATGCGCCGCATCGCCAACCAACACGCAGCGACCGGCCACGTAGCGCTCGGCCAGATTCAATCGCAGCGGAAACGCGGCGCGCGGCGTGGCTGCAGTGATGGGACCGAGTCGCATATCGAGTGCGCAGCCGAGTTCGTCACGAAACTGATCGTCGTCCAAGGCAAGAATTCGTTCTGCTTCGTCATCTGGCAACGACCACACGATTGATGATCGCCCGTCGGCGAGTGGCAGAAACGCCAGCGGGCCACCGGGCAGGAAGCGTTGCCACGCAGTGTCCTCATGCGGTCGCGTGGTCGTGACGTGGGCGACCACGGCGCGCTGATCATAGGCGTGGCCACGCGTGCCGATGCCGGCGAGTTCGCGCAGGCCCGATCCAGCCCCGTCTGCCGCGATCAGGACTTTGCTGCGCAGGGTTTCGCCTTCGTCGAGATGCACGCTGACGCTGTCATCGTTGGAATCGATGCTGACGACGCGCGACGGGCAGCGCAGTTGCAAGGCATTGGCCGATGCGCCGGTCGCATGTTGTTGCAAGGCTTTCCACAGCACGTGCTGGATCAAGCGGTTCTCGACAATGGCACCGAGTGCCGCTTCGCCACGCTCGGCCGAGTCGAAAGTCAGCTCACCCGGCGCAAGCCCATCCCAGACCGTCATGCGTCGGTACGGTGAAGCGCGCAGGTTTGCTATATCGCTCCAGACGTTCAAGTCGGCAAGCAAGGAAATCGAGTCCGACGCCAGCGCGACGACGCGCGCATCCACTTCGGCGTCCACTTGCCATCGCGATGGCTCGTTTGCTTCGACCAAAACAGTCGACAGTCCATCCCGGGCCAAGCCCAAAGCCAAAGCGCCACCGATCGGACCGGCGCCAACAATCACTGCATCAAGAAGTCCGCGGCGGCTCATGGACTCAGCGCCTTGGCGGGCGTGCGCCCGCGAAAGCCCAAGCCGCGCAGAGCAACGCGACGTTTCAGTGCCGGCACGCGGTCAAGCATGAGGAAGCCCAGCGAACGAAGACCGCGCAACGGCAATGTATCGCTGGCCATGAGATGCACAAGGTCGTCGCTGAAGGATGTTGTCGCCAACCGGTCATCGTTGCGGGCTTCGGCGTAGTCGACGAGCATCTTATCTGCACCAGCATCTCCGCTTGTCGCAGCGACATTCGCGAGACTTTCGGCAAGCGTCAGCGCATCACGCAGGCCAAGGTTGAAACCTTGTGCGCCAAGTGGATGTAAGGTTTGTGCGGCGTTGCCAACCAAAACCATGCGCGATGCAGTCAGGGTGTTCGCAAGACTGCGCATCAACGGATACGGTTTGCGCTTGCCCGGTCGCGTAAGGCGACCGGCGCGATAGCCAAAGCGTTCGTGGACGAAGGCGATGAACGCATCATCATCCAGAGCAGCGATGCGTTCGGCATCGTCGCTGGGGACGGTCAACACCAATCCAGCGCGACCTGCGGTCAATGGCAATAGCGCAACCGGGCCGCTATCGGTGAAGCGCTCGTAAGCCGTGCCATCGAGCGGACGCGATGGCATCAGCGTCGTCACGAGCGCGCTCTGTTGGTAGTCGGTGTCGCTGGTGCCGATGCCGAAATGCTCACGCACCATTGAGCGCGTGCCATCGGCCCCGACCAGCAAACGGGTTTGCAGTTCTACTTCGCCATCGGTTTTGCGCAAGCTAAGAACAACGTGATCGTCTTTCGATTCGATCGCAGCAAGCTCCGCAGGCGCGTGGCGCTCCAAATCTGCGCACCGGTCCAGTCTTTGCAACAAGGCGTTGCCCAGTTCGCGCGCTGGAATTACCGCGCCCAGTTCCGGCAAATCAAGTTCGTCAGCGGCGATGCGCACGGCTCCGAAGTCACCGCGGCGACTGATATGGACGCGCTGGATCGGCGTGGTCAGGCCTGCATAGAGGTCCGCCACGCCTAGCGCCTGCAAGGCATTCAAACTTGCCCTCGCCAGAACAAGATTGCGCTCGTCATAACTCGGCTGCGCATCGACGCGCGGCGCGGCACTTTCAACGAGCGCTACCTTCAAGCCAATCCCGTCCAAGGCAATCGCCAAGCTGGAACCGACCAAACCGCCACCAATGATCACCACGTCGTGCATGACGCGAATGATAGCGTCACCAGCATCCGTCGCAATTTACTTGCCACCTTCCTTCGTCATTCCCGCGTAGGCGGGAACCTATTTTGTCCTCGGTCAAGTCATTGATGGAAAAGCAAAACCAGACTGGTTTCCCGCCTACGCGGGAACGACGAGGATTAGACTCGGCTTCAGCGCGGATTGCGTCGCGATCCGGGTAGATAGCGCTCGGTTCCTCCAACTCGCCGCCGCAACGTGCTCGCATTGATGATGATCGCGCTCGCGTTCTGGGCGTGGCGAAGCGGTCGAATCGTGGTCGATATTCCAGAGTCGTGGAATCCGTGGTCGCCACTTGACGTGCAGGCACCGATGGATATGTGGACGCGCCTGAAGCTGACGCGCGTCGACCACGACGACGCAGCCTGCACGGCCGCGTTGAGGACGGCAAAGATCACGTCCCAACCCATCGCAGACCGCGCTACCGGAGATGGCTGCGGATTCAACAATGCCATTCGTATCAGCGCCACCACCGCCAATGTTGGCCCGTCGTTAGCGCTCAGTTGTCGTCGTGCTGTTGGCCTGGCGATGTGGGAAACGCATGGCATGCAACCGACGGCGCAACGGCTGTTCGGCGAGAAGGTCGCGCGCATCGAGCACTTCGGTAGTTACAGCTGCCGAAACATATGCGGTCGCAATGGCGGGCCGCGCAGCCGCCATGCGACCGCCGACGCGCTCGATGTCGCTGGCTTTGTTCTCGCGGATGGCACGCGAATCAGCGTGCTCGGCGACTGGGCAAACGAGTCGAAGAAAGCCGAGTTCCTGCACGACGTCCATCAGTCCGCTTGTCGTTACTTCGGCAGCGTGCTGGGACCGGACATACAACGCCGCGCATCGCAACCACTTCCATCTGGATCGCGGCGGCTTCGGCGTGTGCCGTTAGTCGTCTACTCAATGTGCAACGCCTTGTAATGAAAGCGACCGGGCCCGCACACTTGGCATAGCCTTAGAATCAACTTGTGATGCAGACAATGGAATATAACGCTTCCAGTCCAAGCCCCGCGCCACTGATCACCGCCACCGAAGCCCCAGTTTTTATACGCCGACCCGGAGCACCCGACTCGCCCTTCTTGATCACCGCCGACCACGCCAGCCGACGCATTCCAGCATCACTCGGCTCTCTCGGCTTGAGTGATGCCGATATCAATCGCCACATCGGCTGGGATATCGGCATCGGCGGTGTCGTCGATTATCTCGCCGAAGAACTTGATGCGTTCGCGGTACGCCAGAATTATTCACGGCTGGTGGTCGACTGCAATCGCCCACTCGACTCGCCGACCTTGATTGCCGAAGTCAGCGAGTCGACGGTGGTGCCGGGCAACATCGGTTTATCAACCGTCCAGCGACAGCAGCGCCTCGATGAAATCTACTGGCCATATCACCGCGCCATTGATGCCGAGCTCGACCGCCGCGCTGCCGCCGCCGTCCCGACGCTGTTCGTTTCGATGCACAGCTTCACGCCAACGTTCCATGGCGAGCTGCGACCTTGGCATCTTGGAGTGCTCCATCATCGGCGCGCGGATGTCGCACAAAAAACGCTGGCCCTGCTGCGCGAATCGGGCGAGTGGGTCGTCGGCGACAACGAGCCTTACGCCATCACGCTGACCGCTGAATATTCAATTCCCGCGCATGCCGAAGCACGTAACCTGCCCTGCATTGAACTGGAAATTCGCCAGGATTTGATTGCCGATGTTGACAAGCAACGTGTCTGGGCATTTCGCATAGCCGGATGGCTCCGCACACTGGCAACGCAGGTTCTCTGACCACACCATTCAGTTCCCAGCTGGCGTCGTCGCGCCGATCGCCACAAAATGAAGCACCCTTCCATCGGATTCACGCCATGCTGAAAGCCCTGAAAGTGACCCTGCGCACGATCAAGAATGTGATCAAAGGTTTCGGCGACGATGAACTGATGACGCGCGCAGCAGCGCTGTCTTTCTACTCGGCTCTCTCGTTCGCGCCATTGCTGGTCTTGCTGCTGTGGATCGTCGCATCGATGAGCACTGGCTGGCAGGACAAGCTGGTTTCCGAACTGACCGGCATGGTCGGTAACCAAGCTGCCGGAGCGGTCAAGCTGGTTATCGACAATGCCAAGGCGCGGCCGGGCTTTGGTAGTTGGGCAGGTTGGATCAGTCTTGGCGTCACGCTGCTGGGTGCTTCAGCGGTGTTCGCGCAATTGCAGAACGCGTTGAATCGCGCGTGGAACGTGCGTCCGAAAGCGGGCCGCGCGATTCTGGGCTGGCTGCGTGCACGTGCGCAGGCGGTTGGCTTGCTTCTGTCTATAGCCTTCCTGTTGATCATTTCGTTTGTTGCGAGCGCAGGCATCGCGCTGTTCGTGCACAACGATACCTGGATCGCTCGCGCGCTGGAGGCAGTCGTATCGTTCGTTATCTTCGCTCTCGTGTTCGCGGCAATGTACAAGCTGTTGCCCGACGCCATCATCGACTGGTTCGACGCCAGTGTCGGTGCAGTGCTGACGGCGTTGTTGTTCACGGGTGGCAAGTACGCGATCGGCCTGTATCTCGACCAAAGCGAGGTGGGTGGCGCCTATGGCTCGGCGGCCGGCGTGATCGTTTTGCTGGTTTGGGTGTATTACTCGGCGA
>JAYUYW010000220.1:0-12187 GCA_043752325.1 Rhodanobacteraceae bacterium
ACTGCGCTTCGGCGATGTTCTTTTCGAGCGGTGCTCGCATACAAACCGCAGTGGCAAAACCGGACAGGGGCAGAAGCCCGACCATCGCGCATAGCGTTAACTTCATCGAAGTTCCTCAGATCACGCCAAGTCAGCTGCCGATATCTTGCAGGCGCCCTTCAACGTATTTGTGAAGAACACTGGCAACCAGGGTCTGGTAGGGAATTCCTTCCACGAGTGCCCGTTTCTGCAGACCGCGTAGATCCTTGGAAGGTAGCCTGATATTGATTCTGGCGTCCTTCTTGACCATGGCCTGGGCATACTCTTGATGCCGCTCATGTGTCTCGGCGAGGTCTTTGGACCGTTTGACCTTGCCCGCTTCAAACGCCTTCAGGATTTCCTGTTCTTCTTGATCGAGTTTGCTCATGGCTTGCCGCCTTGGTGGGTCTTGGTCGCTTTCCGGCTTGGGATGATGGTTTTCAGGAAGACTTCTTCGTCCGACTCAACGAACGGAACGAGGTAGACATAGTCCTCGATCGCGATCACGTGAATCTGTTGGCCGGGGTAGCGTTCCTGATTGGGGTGATCGAACGTGTCGAGAACGTCGCCAGCCATGACATGAAAAACCACGTCTTCAAACGAAACGCCTCTCTCGGATTTGAGCAGAGCGTTCTTCGCCTGATTCCAGGTGATCAATTTCATCTCGACCAGACTAGCACTTTGTGTGCCGTATGTGTGCAGCCAAAATAATCCCGGCGCGCGAAGGCGTTTCGGAGGATGAACTTCGCCCAGCAACGCACAGAAAAGGCCGCCAGCTTTCGTTGGCGACCTTTGTCGTTCAATCGTCGACTAGTCGATAGCGGAAACCCAAACCGCAGCGGTCTTACTTCAACCCACGATTCTCCAGTAGCGGGCCGACGACCGGGTCTTTGCCGCGGAAGCCGCGGTAGGCGGCTTTCAGGTCCTGGCTGTTGCCGATCGAGAGGACCTTGTCGCGGAAGATCTGGCCGTTTGCGGCGGTCATGCCGCCGTTTTCCTTGAACCATTCGAAGGCGTCATCATCGAGCACCTCGCTCCAGAAATAGGCGTAATAGCCGGCTGAGTAACCACCGCCCCAGATATGGGCGAAGTATGGGGTTCGGTAGCGCGGCGGCACTTGCGCCATGTCCACGTTGAAACGCTTCAAGGCCTCGGCTTCGAACACATCGGCATCTTTCATCGGCGCATCAGTCGGTAGGGTGTGCCAGGCAAGGTCGAGTAACGCCGAGGCGAGGTATTCGGTGGTGGCATAGCCCTGGTTGAAGGTGCCGGCCTTTTTGATCTTGACGACCATCGCCGGCGGCATTGGCTCGCCGGTCTGGTAGTGCTTTGCGAAATTGGCGAACACCTTCGGGTCAGACGCCCAATGCTCATTGAACTGCGATGGGAATTCGACGAAGTCGCGCGGCACCGCGGTGCCGGCAATGCCCGGGTATTTGACGTTAGAGAACATGCCGTGCAGGGCGTGACCGAACTCATGGAACATCGTCGTCACGTCGTCAAAGCTGAGCAGAGCCGGCTGGCCATCTGCTGGCTTGGTGAAGTTGCAGACGTTGAAGACGACGGGCTTGGTGCCGGTCAGTCCGTTCTGCTCGACGAACACATCCATCCACGCGCCACCGGCCTTGCTGTCGCGCTTGAAAAAGTCGGCATAGAACAGGGCGAGCGGCGTGCCGTCCTTGTCGAAGACGTCGAACACGCGCACGTCGGGCTGATAAACCGGAAGATCCTTGCGTTCCTTGAAGGTAAGCCCATAGAGCTGGTTGGCGGCGAAGAACACGCCATCGTTGAGCACGCGGTTGAGTTCAAAGTACGGGCGGATCGCTGCTTCGTCGAGATCGAACTCGGCCTTGCGCACCTGTTCGGCATAGAAATCCCAATCCGATGCGGTCAGGGTGAAATCACCCTTCTGCGCGTCGATCACCTTCTGCATCTTCGCCGCTTCACCACGAGCCTTTGCCGTAGCGGCAGGGACGGTGTCGGTCAGCAACTTCATAGCGGCTTCCGGCGTTTGCGCCATCTGGTCGCCGAGCGCGTAGGTGGCGTAGTTGGGGAAGCCGAGCAGCTTCGCCTGCTGCGCACGCAACTGGGCAAGACGCTGGACCAGGGCGCGGGTGTCGTTGCCGTCGCCGCGCGAGGCGCGCATTTCCGAATTCTTCAGGAGCTGCGCACGCACATCACGATCGCTCAACGATGCCAGTGCCGGCTGATTGGTCGTGTTCTGTAGCGAAACCACAAACTTGCCATCCACAGTGCGTTCGGTCGCGGCCGCCGCTGCCGCAGCAACGTCGGCCTCGCTGAAGCCAGCGAGCTTCGCCTTGTCGTCGACAATAAGTGCGCCTTCCTTGGTTGCGGCCAGCAGCTTCTCGGAGAAGTCGGTCGACAGCTTGGACTCCTCGACATTGAGTTCGCGCAGACTCGCCTTGTCGGCATCGGACAACTGCGCGCCAGCACGTACGAACTGCTCGTAGTCGTGCTCGACGAGGCGCAGCTGCTGCGGATCAAAATTCAGCGTTTCCCTCGCCTCGTAGATCGCCTTGACCCGGGCGAATAGTTTCGGATCGAGGAAAATCTCGTCGCTGTGATTCGCCAACAGTGGCGCGACATCGGCCTGGATCTTTTGAAGAGTCGGATTATTGTTGGCCTGGGCAACGCTGAAGAAAACGCGCGACACCCGGGTCAGCATCGCGCCGGAACGCTGCATCGCTTCGATGGTGTTCTCGAAGGTGGCGCCTTGGGTGTTGTCGGCAATCTTGCGGATCTCGGCGGCGTGTTGTTTGATGCCTTCCTCGATGGCCGGTTGGTAGTCGGCATCGGTGATCTTGTCGAATGCTGGAGCTTCGAATGGCAGCGTGCTGGCGGCCGTAAATGGATTCTTGGGCGCAGGCTCCGGCGCGGGTGCGGCAGGCATGGCAGTCTCCGTGGTGGCTGGCGGCTTGTCGGCATCGCCGGCTTTGGAACAGGCGCCGAGCGCGAGGCTGACGGCGATAAGCAATGCGGTGGATCGCAACATGATGGAATCCTCGGGGTGATGCGTCGCGCAGAGCCGACGACAAATTAACTTAAAGAATCTATGCCTTTCCGGGGCCGCTGCCATGTGCCGTTCGCACTGGTGCAAAGGGAATCTTCAGTCTTTCATGCGCCGATAGACAAACCACGGCAGGCGCTTGATGATGAAAATAATCGCCCACCACCACGACGGCAGGTAGCGCTCGAACGAACCCTTGCCGAGCCGGTCGACGACTTCGGTTGCTGCCTTATCCGGCGCCAGCGCCGGCAGCGGCAGCTTCATGCCGTGGGTGAGGTTGGTTTGCAGGAAGCCCAACTGCCACAACTGCACGTGCAATTCGCGGGTCTTGTAGCGTTGGCGCAGGCTTTCAGCAAACGAAGTGAGGCCACGCTTGGCAGCAGCGTACGCGACGTTCTTGCCGCGCCCACGCTGAGCGGCAACGCTGCCGAATAACACCACGGTTCCCTTGCTTTCCAACAATGCCGGCAACAAGCCATGCGCGATGGCGAGTGGCGCGTTTAAATTTACTGCCAGCAGTTGCGCGATCGCGGCGGCCTCCAGCGACAAGTCATCGTCGCGCCGTGATACGCCGACCGGCATGAGCAGCGACGTAATAGGCGGCAAGCCCTCCAGTGCGGCGAGCACCTTCGCGCCGGGATCGGGATCGCGACCCAGGTCCAGCCCCAGGGAACGCGCTTCAATGCCATGCAGCAGGCGCAGGTCGGCGCAAGTTGCTTCGACATCGCGCCGCTCGGATGCAACCAGCAACAAAGGCTGCTTGCACCTCGCGAGTTCAACTGCGAGCGCACGACCGAGACCGCTCGACGCACCGATGATGACCGCCGTCACAGGCCAATCCTCCGCGTCAGCTCGGATTGCACGCGACCTTCCACATCGAAGCTGCGCAGGTGTTCGCGCAGCGCTTCGAAATCGGGAATAGCACGACGTACGACATCGGGTTGCAAGGTCGAGTCCTTGATCAGGTTGGGACGGCCGCCGTGCTCAATCGCGCATTCCGCAAGCGCATCGAGGAAGGCGCGTTGACTGGCCTGCGCCGGCGAAGGCACGTGAATCGCCAAGGCGATGCCGCGACCGTCGAAAGCGAGGCCATCGGCGTGGCCGTCGAACAATTTGCTGGCGACCAGGCTGATGCGCGGTTTGGTCTTGTTGACCAGCGCGGTCAACGCGGCCGCGAACGGCGTGAAGCGCGTGTTCGGCACCAGCCATTGCGCTTCAACCATGCCGGACTTGCCGAAGCCAGCGAAGTAACCGACGGCGCCATTGAGCGGAAACATTGCATCGAGCAGGGCGATGCGCGATTCCCCAGGGCGACACCAGCGATAGCCGAGCCATCGATTGGCCATCGAAATGCCCATGCGGTTCCAGCGCTGAATCGATACGGGTTTGATGGTCACCGGCAAATCAGGTAGCGAGCGACGCTGCTTCGCTTTCTCGTCGGCTTCAAGCCCGACGCGAATCACGCCGCGACCGAAGTGGCCAGGTCGCGCATCGTGCCAGCCATAAAGCAATGGAACGTTGGCTGCTTCGCGCAATACCTGTGCTGCTTCGGCGAGATCAGCGACGGGCATGCGCCGAACGACGAATGCATGCGGTGCGCGAACCAGTCGAAGTACGGCTGAAACAATCGTGCCGGTAAGACCGAATCCGGCGAACGTCGCGGCGTAACGCTCGGGATGCTCATCCGGACTGACGATGACCGCGCCCTGCCCCGGTAACCACAATTCGATTGCATCGACCCAGTTGCTGAAGCGACCATCGCGGGCTGGATTCTTGCCGTGCACGTCAGCCGCGATGCAGCCACCAATGCTCGCTGCCGGATGGCCGGGTGCGACGGGAAGATACCAACCGTGGCCAATCAAAAAGCGTTCGACATTCGCGATACGCGCACCGGCTTCGACATGCAGCAGACCGCGTTCACCGTCGAATGCGAGCAGGCGATTGAACTGACTCATGTCCTGGCTGGTCGCGCCATTGCCGAAACTGGCAGCGACATACGACGCGCCTGATCCACGCGGCACGTAGGGCTGATGTTCCGGCAAGGCACCGAGCAGGCGATAACGATCAGGCTGCTGCAACCGCGCCGTCGCGGCGAACTGGCGGTCAAACGTGGTCAGTCGAATTTCTGCGACGGCATAGCCGCGTTGTTCTTTGGACATCGACATCATGTTCCCTGTGGCTGTTCGGGCGAAGCTTCGTCGCGCTGTTCCTGGTCGGCAGCGAACAGGGCTTCGAGATCCGTTACTGCATCTTTTGCCGACTGCATGATTGCCGTCTCGTCGTCGTAGACCAGATGCTGGCTTTTCAGAAGCGCGTCGTCGTGTTTCTCAAAGGTGCGCAGTTGCTGCTGAATGGTTGCGCTCGCCACGCCCAGCGCGCCGAGCACCTGCTCGGTCATGCGCAGGCTGGAATGCAGCGTATCGCGCACCGGGTCGGAAACGCCCAAATCCATCAAGCGAAAGGCATGCTGGCGATTGCGCGCGCGTGCAAACACGTGCAGGTGCGGGTAGATCCGACGCACCAGGCGAGCCGTGCGAACGTTGGCTTCGGGGTCATCGGTGGCGATCACGAATACTTCTGCACCACCGGCGTTGGCGGCGCGCAGCAAGTCGAAACTGCTGGGATCGCCGTAGTGGATCTTGCTGCCAAAGCGCCGCGAGACCTCGATCTGGTCGATCGAATTGTCGATGGCTGTGTAGGGAATGCCCGCCGCGCGCAAGACGCGCGCGATGATCTGGCCGACTCGACCGAAGCCGGCAATGATCACCTTGGGATGCTCGTCCTCGAAGGTGTCCCACACCGGCGCGGCTCCCGGATTTTTGCTGTCGTTGAGGTGTGCGACGGCTGCGACCAGCAAAGGCGTCAATGCCATGGACAGCGTGACGACGACGATCAGCAGGTCGCGCTGCGCCATCGAAATCAAGCCGGTGTCGGCCTGCAGGTTGAACACGACGAAGGCGAACTCGCCGCCCTGGCAGATGACTGCCGCGAGCGCGAGCGCCTCGCGATGAGCAAGCTTTGCCGCCCAGCGCGCGATGGCGTACAGCACGCCGCTTTTAACCAGAACAAGGGTCAATACCAACCCTGCGATCAACCACGGATTTTGGAAGATGATGCTGATGTCAGCCGACATGCCGACGCTGATGAAGAATAATCCGAGCAGCAAACCCTTGAACGGATCGATGCGCGATTCGACCGCGGCGCGGTATTCCGAATCGGCCAGCAACATGCCGGCCAGGAAAGCACCGAGCGACATCGACATGCCGGCCAGTTGCACGATCCACGCGGTGCCCATCACCACCAGCAGAGCCGCTGCGGTGAACACTTCGGGAATCTGGGTGCGCGCGGTGATCCGGAACAGTGGCCGCAACAGGTAGCGGCCACCGACGCCGATGACGACCAGCACCCCGATGATGCGAGCGGCGTCACGCAGATACGTCGCCCAGTTCGCGTCGCCCACTGCTGTTCCGTGTACGCCGAGTAACGGAATCAGCGCGAGGATAGGAATCGCGGCGACGTCCTGTAGCAACAGGATTGCGAAGGCGAGCCGGCCATGCGGGCTCTGCAACTGTTTGCGTTCGGCAAGCACCTGCAAGCCGATCGCGGTTGATGAAAGTGCAAGTCCGAGCCCGATGATCAGCGCGGTCTTCCAACGCAACGCCATCGCCAGCGCGACCGCACCAAGCAGCACGGCGGTCACCACCATCTGCAGGCTGCCGATGCCGAATACGGTACGGCGCATCACCCAGAGGCGGGCCGGCGATAATTCCAGTCCGATGACGAACAGCATCAGCACGACGCCGAGTTCGGACAGGTGCGCGATGCTCTCGGTTTCGCCCATCAGGTTCAGCGCGTGCGGGCCGATCAGGACACCCGCGATGAGATAACCGAGCACGGCACCCAGCCGCCCGCGTCGCGCCAACGGCACGGCCAATACCGCTGCAAGCAGCAGGATGACGGAGTACTTGAGGAAAACGGGGGTTTCCAAGAAAGCGCTTCCGGAACGAAAAAGCGGAAATCCAGCCCGCGTCGGCGAGGCCAACGCGGCGGCGATTATGCCACGCGTGGCGGTCACTTCCGATGGCCAAAAGCCGCCGCAAGGCCAAGCTTTGCAACGATCTCAGTCGGCGAGACCGCCCGCCGACATGCTGCGCCTCCGCCCGTCTCCGAGGATCGCCATGTTGCTTGCTCCCGTGTTGCCTATGTCGCTATCGTCCGCCGAGCCGGTCACTCGCGCGCGTCGGCAGCCGTTGTCGGTACGTCCAGCCGATTTTTTGCGACTGGCCAGCCAGCGACGCTGGGTGTTAAGTGTTTGGCTCATTCTGGGAACGCTCGCCGTGATCTGTATCCCGCCGATGCGGGGCAGCATCGCCAGCGGCTGGACGCTGCCGTTCTGGCTGATTGCTGCGCCCGCGATCAACCTATTGGCGATGTCGTGGGGGAAACGCCGCGAGCGACGGTTGCGGCGCTGAGCGCCACCTCGCGCGCGATTTTTGAATCCTTGTCATTCCCGCGAAGGCGGGAACCCATTTTGAATTTCGTCAAGGAGATCGAAAACGATCAAAGTCAAAAAAGGTTCCCGCCTTCGCGGGAATGACGAGGTAGGAAAGTCGATCGCACGTCGCACCAGCCAGGCGCTGCAAAGCGAAAGCACCGTGCGGCTGACGGCCAACGCCGTTAAACTGGGCGCCCCTTTTTCACCCAGTCGAGGCAATGCTCATGGCAGTCAAGGTCGCCATCAATGGTTATGGCCGCATCGGTCGCAACGTGTTGCGTGCGCTGTACGAAGGCAAGCGCAACCACGAGATCCAGATTGTCGCGGTCAATGACCTCGGCGATGCAGAAACCAATGCGCACCTGACCCAGTACGACACCGCGCATGGCCCGTTCCCCGGCGAAGTGTCGGTGGATGGCGGCGACCTCATCGTCAATGGTGACCGAATCAAGGTCTGCGCCGAGCGCGATCCGTCGAAGCTGCCGTGGCGTGAACTTGGCGTCGAAGTGGTGCTGGAGTGCACAGGTTTCTTCACCAGCAAGCTCAAGGCCAGCGCCCATATCGACGCCGGCGCGCGCAAGGTAATTATCTCTGCCCCGGGCGACAAGGACGTGGACGGCACCTTTGTCTACGGCGTCAACCACGACCAGCTCACGGCAAGCCACGAAGTGATCTCGAACGCCTCGTGCACCACCAACTGCGTCGCCCCGCTGGCGAAGGTGTTGCACGCCAAAATTGGAATCGTGCATGGCCTGCTGACGACCATCCATGCTTACACCAACGACCAGGTTCTCACCGACGTTTATCACTCCGACCTGCGCCGCGCGCGCTCGGCCACGCATAGCCAGATTCCAACCAAGACCGGTGCTGCTGCCGCAGTTGGCTTGGTGTTGCCGGAACTCAACGGCAAGCTCGACGGCTTCTCGATGCGCGTGCCGACCATCAATGTGTCGGTCGTCGACTTGACCTTTGTCGCCAAACGCGAGACCAACAAGGAAGAAATCGACGGCGTCGTGAAAGCGGCTGCCGAAGGTGACATGAAAGGCATTCTCGGCAGCAACAACAAACCGCTGGTGTCGATCGACTTTAACCACAACCCGCTGTCGTCGATCTACGACGCAACCCAGACCCGCGTGATGGGCGGCACCCTGGTGAAGGTGCTCAGCTGGTACGACAACGAGTGGGGCTTCTCCAACCGCATGCTCGACATGACGCTGGCGCTGTCTTCGGCTAAGTAGTTTCGCTTCGCGCGATATCAAAAACCCGCCGGGTGCGAATTTGAGTTTGCAATTTCCCATGCCTTTGGAAGATGAGCCTGCCGAGAACTTGATCCGGGGGCTTTTACGCCGGCCGGCGCGAGAAACGCTCGACCAGGCTTGCGAAAGCCAACAGACGTGACGCGGGGGCGTTAGGCCCAGCGAAGCGCTTGACCAGCCTGGCGCCAGCCAACCAGAAAGGAACAGCAGTCGTTTGACGTGGGCGTCTTTCGAAAGTGGGTTCGACGCTTCAGCGGCGCAGGATGCGGTGAACGCTGCGACTTCCGGTGTTTGGCACAGTCGCGTGCGCAAGGCATCGAGTTATTCCGCCATGCTCAGCGCGAGTGACGCGATGGTCGCCACGATCTGGCATGCGCGTGGCAATACCCCTAAAGTGGCTGGACGAAAACACCGTGCAGGCGGATATCGGCACCGGCGCGACATTGGCGCAGTTGAAACCGGAACTGAGCTGATTTCCCGCAGTAGATTGGACACGCCGTATCGATACAGTTTTTGCCCAACTCATTGATAGCGCGATCGTCCGCTCGGATCACCCTCTCATCGCGTGGCCGGCGAACTACCCAACACTGGCGTCACTACGCGGAATCACACATCCTGCACATCCGCCGCGTGCCGGTTGTTGATGGGCCATCGCCATGTTGAAAGCCTGGTTTCGCATTCCGTTCTGGCAGCGCGTAATGGCGGGTTTCGTGCTGGGTGGTCTGGTCGGCTGGATGGTCGGACCATCGGTCACGCCGTGGATGCAGCCACTCGGCGACATCTACGTCACCCTGATCAAAATGATCGCGACGCCGCTGGTGTTCTTCGCGGTGGTCAACGCGGTGTCGAGCCTGCATGGCGTCAGCAGCATGGCGCGACTCGGCGGTCGCACGTTCGGCTGGTTCGCGATCACCGCGATGCTCGCTGTTGGAGTCGGGTTTCTTGTTGCCTTCGTGATGAATCCGGGCACTGGACTGAGCGGATTGCAGGTGGCACCGGACTACACGCCACGCGTAGTGCCGGGACCGATTCAAGTGTTGCTCGATGTGGTGCCGAGCAACCCGTTCAAGGCGCTTACGGAAGGCAAGATTTTGCAGGTGATCTTCTTCGCCGGGCTGCTCGGCTTTGCGCTGGTTCGGCTAGGTGAGAAGACGGCACGACTACGCGAGCTGATGGCGGAATCGAGCGCAGCAATGATCCAGGTGACGCGCTTCGTGCTCGAGTTCACGCCAATAGGAACGTTCGGCCTCATCGCGGCACTGGTTGGCAGTTACGGTTTCGAACGCCTACTGCCGTTGGGCACGTTCGTGGTCAGCATCTTCATCGCCTGTGGGCTGCACATCGTGGTCGTCTATGGTGGCCTGTTGGCATTGCACGGACTCAACCCGATGCGGTTTTTTCGCGGCGCGGCGCCAGGTATGCAGGTGGGTTTCGTCACCTCGTCAAGTTTCGCCAGCATGCCGATCGCGTTGCGCTGCGTGGTTCATAACCTCGGCGTGCGCCAGGACTATGCAAGTTTTGCGGTGCCACTCGGCGCCAGCATCAAGATGGATGGCTGCGGTGCGATCTATCCGGCGATTACGTCGATTTTCGTCGCCCAATATTTCGGCATCGACTTGAGCTTCTCGCAGTACTTCATCATCCTTCTGGCATCGGTGCTCGGATCATTCGGCACCGCTGGCGTGCCCGGCACGGCCATCGTGATGGTGACGCTGGTGTTGAGTTCTGCCGGCCTGCCTTTGGAAGGCATCGGCTACATCATCGCGATTGATCGTGTCTTGGACATGGTGCGAACGATGACCAACGTCACCGGCCAGATGCTGGTGCCGGTTCTGGTCGCACGCGAAGAAGGTTTGCTGGATCGCACGATCTACGACCGGGCGTCGAGCAACGTTGGTGTAGATGTGGAAGGTGAATCGGCTGCTTGAACGTTTCGACAACTGAGTAAAGAAAAAACGCCCCGAACTCGGGGCATTTTTTCTTCCACTGAAGATGCGAATCAGCTATTCGCTTGAGCCGCACGCTTGAGTGCGCGCATGTCGTCGTGGTCCTTCTTCACCTGCGCCATGTGGCGCTGGGCGATGGCGCGGACTTCCATGTCGTCGTCCCTGGTCGACGCATCGCGGAAGGCGGCGAGGATGCGATCCTCGAACTCCTCGAGCTGGCTGACGTATTCCTCATTCTCGTTGCTGGCCATGGCGGTGCGGACTTCGGCGTAGAACTTGCGAATCGTGCCCGTGACGGTTCCGCTATCGGCAGGCGTTTCACCGGTCGCCGCAACCTGCCGTTGCAGGTCGGCGATGATCGTGCCCTTGGTGTTGGCTATGCGACCGAATAATTGGCGCAAGTCCGGGCGAACATCGGGTGCAGCCTCTTCGTAGAATTTCTTGCCGTCGATCAATACTTCGATCAAATCGTTGAGCGTAGAAAGGTCATGGTTCATATGCGGGTCTCCGGGTAATCGCCGTGACTGGAACTGGATTCGGCGTCGTCGTAGGCAGGGGTTGCCGTGCTCCACCTTCTCACGTTGACGCACAATCTTGCTCAGCCGTACCACCCCTTCATTCATCCGCCGTCGCGCTGCGATTCACAACGCGATCATGTCGATGAACCAATGCAGCAACATCATTCAGCAAGCGGCAGGTCAGCGCTCGGAATGTCCGGTTGCAAAACCGTCGCGTCGGGTAAACAGGCCAGGACGGATCAGATCGAGGAAGGCCCGCGCTTCGGCGGACAGATACTTGCCCTTGCGGATCACGACACCGTAACTGCGCTGCGGAAAGAACTCGCGCAGGTTGCGCGTCGCGAGCGTGCTGCGATCAGCATCGCTGATGCAGATGCCGGTGACGATCGATATACCCAAACCCATCGCCACGTATTGCTTGATGACTTCCCAGCCACCGACCTCGATCGCGACCGTGTAGGGCACGCGGCGTTGCTGGAAGATCAGGTCGACCAGGCGATACGTGGTCAGGCGCTTGGGCGGCAGGATCAACCCAAACGGGGAAATATCGGCCAGCGTGATGTCCGACTTGTCGGCGAGTGGGTGGCCGAGCGGCGTGATCAATAGCGGATCGAAGTGGTAGAGCGGTTCGTAGGAAAGATCGTTCGGCACGTCGAGCATCGAACCGACCGCAAAATCGACCTGGTCCGAGCGCAGCAAGGCCATGCCGTCGCTACCGGTGACGTTGTGCAGGTTGAGGTGTACATCGGGCCGTGTCTCGCGGAACGCGCTGACCATCGCCGGCAATAGGTACTGGATGGTCGAATTTCCACACGCGATGTTGAGTTCGCTGGCGGCGAGGCTGGTGGTGACCGCGCGAAAATTCTCGTCGATGGAATCGATGCCATCGACCAGCGGCTGGGCAAGGTCAAACAGCAACTGGCCTT
>JAYUYW010000221.1:0-5012 GCA_043752325.1 Rhodanobacteraceae bacterium
CTCTGAGGCGTCCGGCCCCGACACTCAAACTTCTCACATCTACCTTGCACTGGCGGTCCTGCGCGGGCAGAGTTCAAACCTCGAACCGTCACCCGACGAGTCAGGAGACCTAGCCATGCGCGTTGTCCAGAACCTAGTAATTGTTTTGACCGTCCTGTTGCTTTCCGGTTGCGGCTATAACGCGATCCAGCAGAAGGACGAAGCAGTGACCGCTGCGTGGTCGGAAGTGGTCAACCAGTATCAGCGCCGCGCCGACCTGGTCCCCAACCTTGTAAGTTCCGTTCAGGGTTACGCGCAGCATGAGGCCGATGTCTTCATTCGCGTCGCCGAGGCTCGCTCGCAGGTCGGCACGCTCAAGATCACGCCGGAGATGCTCAACGATCCGGCCATCATCAGCAAATTCCAGGCAGCGCAGGGCGAATTGTCGAGCGCGTTGACCCGGTTGATGGCGGTGTCGGAAAACTATCCCCAGCTCAAGGCCGACGGGTTATTCCAGAATCTGCAGGCGCAACTGGAAGGCACCGAAAACCGGATCGTCGTCGCCCGCAATCGCTATGTTCAGGCAGTGCAGGACTTCAACACCTATGTGCGCAGCTTCCCGCAAAATCTGACCGCCAAGATGTTCGGTTATCCGACCAAGGCGAATTTCAGCGTGGAGAACGAGAAGGAAATCTCGACGGCACCCAAGGTGGAATTCAATCGGCCGGCACCCGCTTCGAACTGATCGATTCGCTGACGATCGCTTATTTTTCCGGCGCCGGCGCCTCGCGCACCGGCCGCTTCGCCAGCTTGCGTTGCAAGGTTCGACGGTGCAGGCCCAATCGCCGCGCCGTCTCGGAGATATTGCCATCGCAATCGGCGAGCACGCGCTGGATGTGCTCCCATTCCAGCCGCTTCAATGGTGGAGGTGCGTCCGGCAGCGCAGTTTCATGAGTGATCGCGCCGCCTTTTCCCAGCAATGCCTGAACCACCTGATCGGCATCGACCGGTTTTGCCAGATAATCATGCGCACCGCGCTTTATCGCTTCGACTGCGGTCGCGATCGATGCATAACCTGTCAGCAGCAGGATGCGCAAAGTTGGCCGCACGGCCAGCAACTGCGGGATCAGGGCGAGGCCATTGTCGTTGCCGAGACGAAGGTCGAGCACCGCGAAATCGGGCTGTTGTTCACGGCACTGCGCGAGCGCCGAAATGGCGTCCTGGTTGCCGGTTACTACGAATCCTCGCGCCGTGAGCGCGCGCGTCAGCACTCGCACGAACACTTCATCGTCGTCGATTAGCAGCAGACGTCGTGATCGGGTTGATTCAAGCATGGCGGAGTGGTTCCAGAGAGGCGTTCGGGATGCGCAGGCATTGCAGAGTACCGCCATCGCCCGGGGAATGCGCGACGAGATCGCCTCCGAGGCGCTCCGCCGTCGCATTGGCAAGCGCCAAGCCCAGACCGAGACCATCGCTTTTGCTGCTGCGAAAACGATCCTTCTGTTCGCTGAAGGTGCCGCTGCCTTGATCGCGAATGCGGAACTCAACCGCGCCTGCATTTTCCAGCGCCTCGAATACGATCTGGTCGTTACCGGCTGCCAGCGTCGCGTCCGCTGCATTGTTGAGCAGGTTGATAACCGCGTGGCGCAACGCGGGGATGACGGCGCATAGACGATCGCGCAGAGCAGCTTCGACATCGTGGCGCAGTACCACGTCGGGTCGTAACAGGGAAATCGTGGACGCGCACTGTGTGACGAAGTTTCCGATCGTCATGCTTTCCGCGACATCAGCGAGCTGGGTGCGACCCACCGCGACCAGTTCGCGCAGGATGCTGCGACAGCGTTCGGCTTGCTCGGCGAGCAGGGCGAGGTCTTCGCCGAGTGGCGTATGCGCGGATTGCTCGCGGCGCATTTCGGTGAGCAGCGTTCGGATTGTCGACAGCGGTGTGTTCAGTTCGTGTGCGGTTCCGGCCGCCTGTGTGGCAATGGCGAGAATGCCCTCGTCGCGCAGGGCGCGTTCGCGCTCCAGCTCGGCCTCGGCCTGACGTGCGCGCAACGAGGCCGCGAGCCGCGCGATGAAGAAACCCAGCGTCGCCGCCGTGATGACGAAGCTGATCGCCATCCCGATGATGTGCAGGTTGAAATCGGTCAGCGCCGCATCGGGTCCCAGACTCGGCAAGGGAAGGTACCAGCGCATCACGGCCAAGTAGGTCATCGCCGCGAGTGCAGCCACCGCGACCACGTCGCGCAGTCGCAATGCTGCTGCGGCGAGGGTGATCGGCATCACCAGCAACGAGACAAACGGATTGGTCGCACCGCCGGTCAGGTACAACAGATATCCCATCATCAACGTATCGACGCCGATGTGGAGCAGGGCTTCGAAGGCACTGATAGGCCGCGGTGATGCCAGCCGCCAGAACGCCAGCAGGTCAAACGCAGCGAGTGCCACGATGCCAGCCAGCAAGGCCCCCAACGGCAGCGTCATGCGCAGCCCGTATTCAACCACGATGATCGTCAGCAACTGGCCGGCGACGGCAACCAATCGCAGCCCGGCCAGCGTGTGCACGATCTGGCGTGGTCCGTGCACGGCCCAACGCTGCGGTGAGGGAGTCTCGCTGTAGAAAAGATTGGCCATTCTTGAAGTTCGAAAACGAGGATCATCAATCGCCGTTTTGGCGCGAACTGTCAATACCGCCTGGCCTTGGAGAACCAGATCTATCAGGTCACCGGCAGTCGCACTTCCACCTGTAATCCGCCGCCCTCGGCGTTGCGCGCTACCAAGCTGCCGCGATCGCGGCTGATCGCACGATGCGCAATGGTCAAGACAAGTCCGGTGCCGCCGCTGCTGCGAGCGCGCGCACTATCGGTCCGGTAGAACGGCTCAAAGATACGATGCAATTCCGGATCGGAAACGCCCGGTCCGAAGTCGCGGACCGCGATCACGGCGTCGTCGCCGTCGCGGCTCAGCCGCACTTCCACCGCCGTGCTGTCGGCGGTATAGGCCAGCGCATTGCGCACGATGTTTTCCAGTGCGCTGCCCAGTGCATCGCGCGAACCGTTGACAGTCAGTGGCGTGCGCTCTATGAACGCGACCCGGCAATCGCGTGGGGCGCCTTCGTAGTCTGCGTTGCCGATCACGTCTTCCAGCAAAGCTCCCAGTTCAACCGGTTCGCTGCGCGCCCCTGCGTCGGTTTCAAGTCGAGAGAGTTCGATGGCTTGGCCAAGGGTGACATCGAAACTTTCCCGGCTGAGAAAGTCGCGCAGCAAATGAGTCAGTTCCTGATCGTCGTCGGCGAGCAGGATGCGAGGTCGGGACGGGTTGCTGGTCATCGTCCGAGCTTACCGCAGCGGGCCGACGTGAATGCGCTTCAGTCGTTGGGCCTCGCCGCACTTTGCAGCGCTTTACACGAGTCTCGATCGAGGACGCCACTGGCGCGAACCAGCCACGTTGCGAGCAATGTGTACGTCGCGGCGATCAGTGCCGACATCGATACGTCGGATAGAAAATGCTTCGACATATCAATGCGCGCCATGACGACAAAAATAGGGGTCGCCAGCAGCAGCGCTCGCTGCAAAGGCCGAACTGCAAATGCCGCGAGTGGCAGCAGCAGACCGAAGTAGAACGCGCAGTGGCCGGAAGGGAACGAGCCGCCGCCGGCATGCCAGATCGCGTTCCAATCACCGGAGTCAAGCACCTCATGCGGGCGCAGACGTCCGAAGTAGCCCTTCAACTGGATCATCGTTTGCAACGACGCGAATTGCACCAATCCCGCGACCAGCAGGGCGAGCATAAGTCTGCGCGGAACACGCAGCACAGGTAGCAGTGCAATCGCGCCAAGGATGACGAACACCGTCGAGGCTAGCCAATACCAGATGGTCAGGCCAAACAGCAGGTCCAGCGCTTCAAGCCCGTGACGGAAAAAGGCCAGGTTCTCGATGCCGGAGCCGTGCACCCAGCGCGCCAGCGGGTAATCGACGCCAGCCAACCCGACGGCGACCAGGATTGCCGCGACCAGCGCGACGACAATCACCAAACGATGGCGCATCCGATTCCCCCTCGTTTCCTTGGCGAACAATTATGAGCCACGCCGGCGATATGCGTGGACACTCATCAGCACGCCAAACGTCGCCAACAGGCTGACCGCCGAGGTGCCGCCATAGCTGATGAAAGGCAATGGCACGCCCACCACCGGCAGGATGCCCGAGATCATGCCGCCATTGACGATCACGTAAACAAAGAACGACAAGCTTAGCGAACCCGCCAACAGCCGCGAGTAGGTATCGCGCGCATTGGCAGCGATCCACAGGCATCGACCGATGATGAAAAGGTACAACGCCAACAGTCCACAAACGCCGACCAGACCCCATTCCTCGGCGAACACCGAGAACGCGAAGTCGGTAGTGTGCTCGGGCAGGAATTCCAGTCGTGACTGGGTCCCATGATGCCAGCCCTTGCCCCAGATGCCACCGGAGCCAACGGCGATCTTGGACTGGATGATGTTCCAGCCGAGACCGAGCGGGTCGGAGTCGGGATCCATCAACATGCGCACCCGATTGCGCTGGTACTCGTGCAGAAATTGCCATGCGACCGGAATGGCGGCACCGACCAGCCCGGCGATCAGGCCAATCCGCCACCAGGCGATGCCGGCCAGGAAGATTGCGAACAGGCCGCTGGCGATCACCAGCAGGGCGGTGCCCAGATCAGGCTGCTCGGCAATCAGTCCGGCCGGTATCGCGATCAGCAGGCAGGTCATTGCCACGGTCAGCCAACTCGGAGGAAACTGCGAGCGGTTTAGGAACCACGCCGCCATCATTGGCATGGTCAACTTGAGCAGTTCCGAAGGCTGGAAGCGCAGCACGCCAAGGTCAAGCCAGCGATGCGCGCCACGACCTTCGCCGAGCGCTGTGACAAGCAACAAAAAGCCGATGCTTCCAACGTACAGCCATGGAGTCCAGTTGCGCAGCGCGACCGGCGTCACTCGCGCGATGACCAGCATCAAGACAAGACCGATGACCAGACGAATCGACTGACGC
>JAYUYW010000222.1:0-5009 GCA_043752325.1 Rhodanobacteraceae bacterium
ATGTCGGGGTAGTCCCGATCATCGTAACCCCAGCTGGTCATGACGCTGCCCACCGCTGCCAGCCCTTCCCAACCACGGGCGAAGCTCGCATCCATCTCAACCGCGCGCTCGAACAGGCGCACTGATTCCGGCAGCTCCTTGCGCGCGATAAACAATTCGCGGGCCTTCAGATACAAGTCGTATGCCTGCATGTTCCCGGTGTCGGCACGCACCGAAACCGCCGGCGGCGCACCCGATGCATCGAGCCGCACCCGCAACGCGACGACAATGGCGTTCGCGATCTCGTCCTGGATCGCGAAGATATCGGTCAGCTCGCGGTCGAAGGTTTCCGACCACAGATGGCGGTCGTCCACGGCATCGATCAACTGTGCGGTGATGCGGACCCGGTTGCCGGTCTTGCGCACGCTGCCTTCGAGGATGTGCGCGACTTTCAATTCGCCGGCGATGGCGGCGGTGCCGAGTTTCGATCCCTTGTAGGCAAACGACGAGGTGCGCGACGCGACCCCGAGACCCTCGACGCCGGCCAGCACATTCAGCAGTTCCTCCGAGATGCCGTCGGAGAAATAGGCGTTGTCGGCATCGTTGCTCATGTTGACGAAGGGCAGCACGGCGATCGAACGCGCATTGACGGCGGGCTTGGCCGCGACCGCCACGTCGGCCTTGACGGATTCGGTAGTTGCCGCGACCAAGGTCTGTTCTCTGGCCGGCGCCGTGATGAATTTGTCGAAACCAAAATACGCCAGCGCCAATGCAAACAGGATGATGATCATGCGTTCCATCTTGCGTGCGGTTTGCGGCACGATGGACTGTTCCGGCAATACCTCGGCATCGCGCTTCAGTCCCTCCGGAGTCAGTTCGAACACCCAGGCAAACATCAGGGCCGGAATGGAACCGATCACGAGCAGCAACACCACGCTGCGCGGAAGCCAGGCCGGCGCCTCGAACATCGGCAGCACCGTGCCGGTGACCTGCACGATCAGCCACGCGCCGACCAGGTACAACCCGGCCATGCGGATGACGTTGCGGCGCTTGAGTTCGGCCAAGAAATTCATCGCTACAGCCTGTGCCGGTCGAACAAACATCGGAATGGCAGGAGTGCTAGCCCTTGCGCCAGAATCGCACGCCGGGTAGCTCTTCGAAATCCGCATCCTGCGTCCACACGATCGCATTCGCGTGTTGTGCGGTGGCATAAACGATGCTGTCAGCCAACGGCAGCTTATGGCGCAGACCCAATGCCGCCGCGCGCAATGCAAGCGCCTCATCCAACTCGACCACCGTGCTTTGCTGCATCACCGCCACGTATTGCAAGGCGGCGGATTCGTCGCGTTGCTGGCAGATGCGCTTGAAAACTTCCAGCAAGGTAATCGACGGCACCAGCAAGTCGTCGGGCTTCTCGATCACTTTGGCGAAGTGCCCGGCATTCGGTCCGTCGGCGAAATACTCCAGCCAAGCGGACGAATCGATCACATTCATACGCGCATCTTCATAGGTGATCGCGATCGCGCGGCACCGAAGTATCGATGCCGCGAAGGGAACCGCGCAGCGATTTGCTAGAGCGCACCGGGATCAATTCGATCCGATTCTCGTAATGCACGACTTGCAGCTTGACGCCGGGCACCAGGCCAAGCGCCTGCCGAACCGCAAGCGGAATGACGACCTGGAACTTTGTCGAGACAGTGACCGATTGCATGGCGCACCTATTTCTTATCGATGACGTGATCGTATTACGATAACGCTATCGATGGCAAACTCATGAACACCCAACCCGGGGTGTCGCAGCGGCAGCAGCGTTTCCGCCACCTGCACGATGAGCCTCGCGCCGACGAGAGACAGCCCCCGCCATGCGGATGACGTTGCGGCGTTTGAGTTCGGCGAGGAAAACCCGATTACTCACAGACATAGTCGCCTTCGGCATCCTTCGCACAGACATCGGGCGTTCCGTACAGATTCCACAGTTCGACGAAGCCAAATTGGCGCAGGAAATCGTTGAATTCCGGCAGTGTGCGCACATTGCGGCCCTGCTGGCTCCAGAGCAGGACGAGAAAATCCGTGGTATCGCTGGTCTGCATCGAGCGGACTATCGCAAGGGCACGGGCCGGCTCATCCAGCTTGACCAGCAACGCGAGCAATTGCCCGTAGATATTCTTGTGGGGTTCCGCGAGGTGCGTTTCGACGAAGGAGAGTGCCCGCTCACGGGCAGCCGCGTCGCCATACATGCCCTCGGAAACCACGACGCGCTCGGCAGGGGAAAGCCTGCTGTAAAAAGCGTCCGCGCCCTTGATCGACAGCCGGAGCGCCTCTTGCCGGTCACCCCGCGCAGCGACGATTTCCGCAAGGCTGAAGTCGGCGAACTTGAGACCCGCGTCGCGTGCGCGCTCGAGAAACTGTTCTGCGCGGTCCAAATCGCCTGCGTAGAAATGCATCAGTCCACGCCAGCGCAGGGCGTTGGGCAGCATCGGGTCCACTTCCAACGCGCGGTCAATCAGTGCAATGCCGCGGCTCAAGTAGCCGGTCTTGATCAGGCTCAATCCGTACCAGAAGTTGGTGGTGGCGTCGTCGGGATCGAGTTCCAGGGCCCGGTCGAAGGCCTGGCGTTGAGCGACCGTTTGGCGGGCGAACTTGCCGTAGGAAAACCCGAGCGCCGCGTACGGTTCGGCCAGGGCCGGATCGAGCTCGCTGGCCTTGCGGGCGGTTCGCAGCAATTCGTCCTGCAGCGCCAGCACGTCGACTTCCTCGTAGTTCGGTAGGACCACATAGATTGACGCGAGTCGTGAGTAGGCGCGCGCGTAGTCGGGGTCGAGCGCAATGGCCTTGTTCAACGACGCTATCGCGTCGCGGTAACGTGCACCGTCCCGATTGTTGAAGATCGCGGTGGCTTGCAGGTACAACCCGTACGCTTCAGTGTTCTCGGTGCCGGTGTTGACCAGTCGCGTGGCTTGGTTCCCGCTCAACACCACCTTGAGCGCGTCGGTGATCGAACGCGCGATTTTCTCCTGCAGGGCGAATACGTCGCTGACGTCGCCTTCGTAGGTTTCCGACCACAAATGGATACCGTCTTCGCTGCGGATCAGCTGCGCGGTGATGCGGACGCGGTCGCCTTGTTTCCGTACCGAGCCTTCCAGCACATGAGCGACGCCAAGCTTGCGACCAATGGCGCGCAGGTCCTCGTTCTTGCCCTTGAACGAGAACGATGATGTCCGCCCGGCAACCCGAAGGTCCTTGACCTTGGACAGGGATGTGAGAATTTCCTCGGCAATGCCGTCGGAGAAATATCCGTTGTCCTTGTCCGCGCTCATGTTCTCAAAGGCCAACACGGCGATCGACTTGTCGCCGACTATTGCCTTGGTACTGGCCAGGGTTTCTGCCTTGACGGTTTCCGATGTTTTCGCCACCAGCGTCGCTTCGCGTTTCGGAGCGAGCATGATCTTGTCGAACCCGAAGAACGCCAACGCCATCGCGAGCATCAGAAGCAGCAATCGTTCCATTTTCCGCGCGGTTTGCGGCGCGATCGATTGTTGTGGCGCAACGTCCGCGTCGCGCTTCAAGCCGTCCGGGGTCAGCTCGAACACCCACGAAAACACCAATGCGGCGACAAAACCTGTCGCCAGCAATCCAACCAGCACTTTCATCACCCAGTCCGGTGCGCCGAACACGGGCAGCAGGGTCGCCGAGACCTGGGTAATCAACCATGCGCCGACGAGATACAGCCCCGCCATGCGGATGACGTTGCGGCGGCGAAGTTCGGCGAGGAGGCTCACGCGGCGGGTTCGTTCACGGCGAGCAGACCCAGTCGTCGCCTTGCTTGCGACAGCGGTCCGGCGCGCCGACCTCGTCCCACAGCGCCGCCAGACCGGTTTCGCGCGCGAACGCCGGAAAGCGCGGCGAGTTGAGCGCGTCGGGCCAGACGCCGCGGAACAGGCTGCCCAGCACCAGCGGATCGTTCGATGTCGGTTTCGGCCCGAGCAGTGCGAGCGCTCGGCCGCTCTCGCCGACCGACAGCAGCACGTACACGGCGATGCCCGGCACCAGCGCCGGATTCTGTTCCAAATGCACATCAATCAACGCGATCGCCGGCGCGCGCGCACTCGCATCCCCGGCGCAGGCACGCGCGAAGACCTCGATCGTCTCCGCCGGGAAATCGGCGGCCAGTGCGCGAAAAGCGCGGACGAAGTGGCCTGCAGCTTCTTCCACCTTGCCGTGCGCGGCAGCGACCTGGCCCAATCCGAGCCCGGCGAACGCCAACCCGCCCTCGTCGGCGAGGCGCAGTTGCTGCTGCGCGATCTCCAATTCGCCGTCGCTGACATGCCCCATCCCGCGCCAGAGCAGGGCGATCGGCAATAGCGGATCCAGCGTCAGGGTGCGGTCGAGCGCGGCGTTCGCCTGGCGCCGGTAACCGCTCCTCGCCAGCGAAGTGCCGTGCCAGACATTGGCGATCACGTCGTCGGATTCCAACGCGAGGGCTTGGTCGAACTCGCGGCGTTCCTCGCGATAGCGGCGCAGGCTGCCGAGGGTGAGAGCGAGCGCCGCATGCGGTTCAGCCAGCGCCGGGTCGATGGCGATGGCCTTCGCCGCCGCCTCCTGCACGCCGTCCAGGGCCTTCTCCGGATCGAGGTTGCTGTAGTTGCTGGCGATGGCGCGCAACGACGCCATGCGCGCCCACGCCCGCGCGAAGCGCGGATCAAGCGCGATCGCCTTGCTCAGCATCGCCTCGGCCTCGCGCATGCGCGGCCCCTGGCGTCGATGGAAGATTAGCGAGGCCTGCAGGTACAGCGCGTAGGCTTCGGCGTTCTGGGTACCGGCGTCCACCAGCTGCTGCGCCTGCTCGGTGCCGAGCACGATCTTCAGTTCATCGGTGACCGCGCGGGCGATGCGTTCCTGCAGTGCGAACACGTCGTCCATCGCGCCCGGGAACGTTTCCGACCATAAATGAAAACCGTCGCTGGTGCGAATCAACTGGGCCGTGATGCGAACCTGCTCGCCCTGCCGCCGCACCGAGCCCTCGAGCACGT
>JAYUYW010000223.1:0-5003 GCA_043752325.1 Rhodanobacteraceae bacterium
ATCATCGCGGCGGCGATCTGGCGCGGCCCGCGCGATTCAGTACTGGCCACGACTATCCAGACTGGCCTGTGCGGCGACCAATCACGCCGCGCCTTGCCACGCGATATCAAGTTCCTTCGCGGCTTTCACGTCGTCAAGACGTCGCACCGGCATCGTCTGCGGAGCGTCCTTCATCGCCTGCGGGTTCTCCCGCGACAACTTCAGCAGGTCGGCCATTACCTCAACGAAATTATCCAGCGTTTCCTTTGACTCGGTTTCTGTTGGCTCGATCAACAAGCACTCGGGAACCAGCAATGGGAAGTAGTTGGTTGGAGCGTGGATGTTGCGATCAAGCAGGCTCTTCGAGAAATCGAGCGCGGTGATGCCGTTTTCCTTCTTCTGGCGCTGCACGGTGACGATGAATTCATGGCTGGCGCGACGCTTTGGATACGCCAGGTCGAAACCGGCATTGGCGAGCCCCTTCGCCACGTAGTTGGCATTGAGCGTTGCGTACTCGGCCACGCGGCGCATGCCCTCGCGACCCAGCAAGCGCGCGTACACGTAGGCACGAAGCAGCACGCCTGCGTTGCCCGCAAACGTGGTCAGGCGACCAATCGACTTCGGGCGGTCCTTCTTTCGAATCCATCCGAAGTTGCCGTCTTCGAGTTTCTGGATCATCGGGATCGGAAGAAACGGACGAAGTCGCTCGGAAACGCCCACCGCACCAGCGCCCGGACCACCGCCGCCGTGTGGTGTGGAGAACGTCTTGTGCAGGTTCATGTGGATGGCGTCGAAACCCATGTCACCGGGACGTACCTTGCCGAGGATGGCATTGAGGTTGGCCCCGTCGTAGTAGAGCAAACCGCCAGCATCGTGGACAAGTTTGGCAATTTCCTGGATCCGCCGCTCAAACACGCCGATCGTGGACGGATTGGTCAGCATGATGCCCGCAGTTTTGGGGCCAAGCACTTTCTTCAACGCATCGACATCAATGTCGCCATCGTCGAGCGTCGGGATTTCGCGCACCGTGCAACCACACATCGACGCGGTCGCGGGATTGGTTCCGTGGGCGGCATCGGGAACGATGATTTCGGTACGCTCGGTATCGCCGCGATCACGGTGATAGGCAACGATCATCGCTACGCCAGCAAGTTCACCTTGCGCTCCGGCCATCGGCGACAGCGAAACACCGCCTTTCATGCCGGTGACATCGGCAAGAATTTCCTGCAAGTCATACATGCAGGCGAGAAAGCCCTGCGACAGCGATTCGGGCGCATACGGATGACGAGCAAGGAAACCATCCAGCATCGCCAGCGTATTGCAGGCGCGCGGGTTGTATTTCATCGTGCACGAACCGAGAGGATAGAAATGCGTGTCGATCGAGAAGTTCTTGCGCGACAGGTTGGTGTAATGGCGAACTGCCTGCAGTTCGGAAACTTCCGGCAGCCCAATCGGCGATTTACGCCGAAATCTCTCGGGAATATCGTCGGGGACGGCGCAATCGGCCGGCATTTGTGCGGCCGCGCGGCGGCCAGGTTGCGACAGCTCGAAAATCAACATTGGAAACATGCACCAGTCGGGATCGGCAGCCTGCAATGATGCCACAAGCGGCCGATTGTTCGGCCAATTCAACGTGCGTTATTGTCGCTGTCCGGGATGGTCTGGCGGCTGCCAAACGCGTGCGCCAGCGTGCTGCGGTCGACGAACTCCAACTCGCCACCGAGAGGCACGCCATGTGCGAGGCGACTTGCCGGAACGCCGGCTGCATGGGCCAGCATGGACAGCATGTGCGCAGTCGCCTCGCCTTCCACAGTCGGATTGGTGGCGATGATCAGCTCCCGAACTTCACCCTCGCCAAGACGCTCTGCAAGCAAATCCAGTCCCAGTTCCTTCGGCCCGTAGCCATCGATTGGCGACAGCCGCCCTAGCAACACGAAGTAGTGACCGCGATAGCCGGTCGCATTCTCGATCGCGTACTGGTCAACCGGCGTTTCGACGATGCACAACAAATGCTGGTCACGCGCAGTGCTGCGACAGAGCATGCAGATCGGCTCCTCACTGAAGCTGCGGCAGCGCGAACAATTGCCGATTCGCTCGACGGCGGCGGCGAGCCGATCCGACAAGCGCTTTGCGCCGTGGCGGTCGCGCTCAAGAATATGAAACGCCATCCGTTGCGCGGTCTTGGCACCGACACCGGGCAGGCAGCGCAACGCCTCGATCAGTTCGGCCAGCAGCGGGCTGCTACTCATTTTCTATCGACTTCGTGTGTGACGTTGGAATTGCAGTCACGTCAGAACGGCAACTTGATGCCGGGCGGCAGATTCATTCCGGCGGTTAGGTCGCCCATCTTCTGCTTGGTCAGCTCGGCGATCTTGTTGATGGCATCGTTGAAGGCGGCCGCGACCAGGTCTTCCGCCATCTCCGGATCGTCCGCGAATGCCTGCTTGTTAATGTAGACCTTTCGCACTTCATGGCGGCCACTAATGGTCACGGTGACCAATCCACCACCGGCCTGGCCGATGATTTCCATGCGTGCCAGTTCTTCCTGGTTGCGTTGCACCTCTTCCTGCATCTTCTGCGCTTGCTGCATCAAACCGGCGAGTGGTCCTCGCATGGGGTTCTCCTTTCGTGGTCGACGACGTCGTGGCAACGACGCCAATAATCATTGAGCCTTGGGTTGTACTGAATCGGCAATCAGGCGCGCGTTGAAATCGTTCACCAGCGAAAGTCCCACGGGATCGTTGCGAATGCCGTCTTCGGCCTGACGCTGGCGCGCGGCATCGGCTTGCACGCGTTGCTCGGCCGGCGTTCCGCTGATGTCGCTGACAATTTCATAGCTGGCCCGAACAGGTCGTCCCAGCGCATCGCCCAATTTTTGTTCCAGCATCTTCGCCATCGTCCCGGTGGTCAGGTCCTGATGACTTGCCTTGATGCGCAGCCGAACCCGGTCGCCCTCGATGCCAAGCAACAGCGACTGTCGCGCCAGCTCACCCGTCGGACCGCGAAGGTTGGCTTTTTCGATAAGGGTCGGCCAGTCATCGGTATCGTTGGCGATGGGTTTCACGGATATCTCTGCCGAGGTCTCGGCGACGCGGTTATGGCGTCTACTTTCGTCGTACGCGGATTCTTGGTCGCCGGCTGTTTGTTGCCGCGCTGGACTTGACGTCGGCTGCGGCGCAGCAGCCCGCGCGGGTGGCGTTCCCAAAATTGCCGCCTTCGCCGCAGCGGCCGCGGCGTCCGGCGATGTGCTTGTTGTTTTGACCGGCGTAACGGCCCGCGTGGTCGCAGGACCCACAGCCGACGACACCTTGCGTGCGCCACTGGCTTGCGGCGCGAACGCCAGCATGCGCAGCAGGCACATCTCGAAACCAACTCGCGCAGTCGGCGCCATCGGCAAGTCGTTGCGACCGCTGATCGCCATCTGGTACCAAAGGCTCACATCGCGAGCATCGACGCGTTCCGCCAGCACCGAAAGCGCAGCATCGTCCGTGCCGCTATTGCCGACCAGTTGCAGCAACTGCAATCGATGCAACACGCCCGCCAGTTCGTCGAGCACCATCGCGAAATCGGGTGCGAATTCTGCAATGCGCTGCACTTCCTCAAGCAGGGCAACACCGTCGCTGGCGATAAGCGCTTCCAGCAAAACCACGACACGCCCGCGTTCGACGGTACCCAGCATTGACCGCACATCCTCAGCACGCAGACTGCCGCCTCCAAATGCAATCGCCTGGTCGAGTAACGACAAACCATCGCGCAGCGAACCATCGGCCGCGCGCGCCAGCGCTGCAATGGCTGCTTCGTCGCCCGCGATGCCTTCCTCGCCGAGGATGTAGCTGATCTGGCCGGCAATCTGCTCGACCGTCAGCCGCTTCAGATTGAACTTGATGCAACGCGACAGCACCGTTACCAGCAGTTTTTGGGGGTCAGTGGTCGCTAGCAGGAACTTCACATGCGGCGGCGGTTCTTCGAGAATTTTCAAAAGCGCATTGAATGCCGCCTTGGAAAGCATGTGAACTTCGTCGATCAGATAGACCTTGTAGCGGCCACGATTGGGCGAGTACTGCGCGCTCTCGATCAACTCGCGGACGTTGTCGATTCCGGTGTTGCTGGCCGCGTCGATTTCGAGCAAATCGATGAATCGGCCAGCATCGACCTCAGTGCAGATCCCGCAGACACCGCAGGGTTCCGCCGACTCACCACGCTCGCAGTTGAGCGATTTGGCGAAGATACGTGCGATCGTCGTCTTGCCAACGCCACGCGTGCCCGTGAACAGGAACGCGTGATGCACGCGTCCACTCTCCAGCGCATGCGACAAAGCACGCACCACATGCTCCTGCCCAACCAGTTGGCCGAACGTGCGCGGGCGCCACTTGCGGGCAAGCACCTGATAGGACATTGAAGATTCCACGAGACGGTTGACGATTGTGCCAAGTTCGGGGCGGTGTGGCCAAACGGCAAGGCTGGCTTGGCTCGAACTCTCGCGATATTGCGTCGCTTAGTCACGAAAAGCGGTAGGTGATGCATGTTGGAACGACCGAGACAAGATCTTTAAGAAAGTGGGATTGTTCGCCCCATCCATGGGGCTCACCCTCGCTGCCGCTCGGGCCAGCTGTTCGGCTGTCCAAAATTGCTCCTGGCAATTTTGTCGAACCCGCTGAGGGGTTCTCTGCACCCTCTCTCTCCGCCACCAACAAAAAACGCGCCCGGAGGCGCGCTTTTTGTAGGTGGCGGAGAGAGAGGGATTCGAACCCTCGATACGGGATGAACCGTATACACACTTTCCAGGCGTGCTCCTTAAGCCACTCGGACATCTCTCCGTTGTTGGTCTTCGTCGATGGATTCGCCGCAAGGTTGAACCAGGCGGCCGGCACGTCGAAGAAGGGTCGCGGAGGATACCGGTTGCGCGTCGCGCAGACAACTTGAAATTACAAATCCCGCGCTACCCGAAACCCGACCTGCGCGCTGCGCATTGAGCTTGCCGCGGCCAGCCGGTAGGCCGAACGTGACTGTTCCGGCGCACTGCC
>JAYUYW010000224.1:0-12153 GCA_043752325.1 Rhodanobacteraceae bacterium
AAAAACGTTTTTAGCCCAGGTGGCGGAATTGGTAGACGCACTACCTTGAGGTGGTAGCGGTGAAAGCTGTAGGGGTTCGAGTCCCCTCTTGGGCACCAATCGCAGATTCCGCAACCCGTTGATCGGGATTACGGAAGCACCAAAAACCCCGCAAGCAGCGGGGTTTTTTGTTCGCTAAAGTTTGGGCAACCCGGAACTAGTCGACAGAAAAATTCTGTAGAGTCACCGGGGTTGTTTGGCCATACAACTGGAATGTCATGCCACCGTTTGAAGCGAGCCCGCAACTGGTGGGGGCGCTCCAGTCATTGCATCCGGAAGCGTAGCCACCGCCGGGATTGCGCCAGACAATTGAGTTGCCGGGCATGCCAATTTCCTGGGTTACGTAGACTCCCCCCATCTGATCATCAAACGACAGGTTTCCGGAGAATCCCATCCAGTACCGACCCTGTGGCAGTGCGCAAACTTCCGGCAAGGTCAAGACGGACGTCAGGAAGCTCTCGCTGTAGAACAGCGGGATGCCGCTGTGCGCGCACGCTGGAATCGCTGCGCCAGGGCGGCCTGTGCCGGTGTCGTAGTAGAACGTGATGTTTCCGGTGGTTGACGGGCGTACTGGGGTACCACCGCTGTGGTAGAACGAACCGAGCCGGACCACGGAAACCGCCCATCCGCCGGCAGGCACCTCGAAATCGTCCGCCAGTTCGGTATCAAACGCCTGCTGGCCCTGGTCCAGGTTTTTCATCGCCAGAATCCCCTCGAAACGCGGGTTGCCGGTTTGATTGAACAACAAGGGTGCGCCGCCGCTTGGCAACGGCGCGTCGACAAATGCTTTGGTCGTCTTTGCATGCGCTGGAGCGTGCGCTGGCTCGGCTTGAGCGGCCACCGCAGAAAAAATCAGTGCGATGGCGGCGGCGAGTAACGAGCGTGATTGAAACCATCTAGACATGGGTTTCTCCTGGATTGCGATAGGGTCCGGTTCTTGCGACCAGTCAGAACAGGCAGCATACGCCGAAGCATGCTGTACCGGCGTTCAACTTTCGCCTTGTGACTCTTCTCGTTTGCGATCAATTCTCCCAAGGATCGCGACGACTGCCAGAAACGAAAAAGCCCGCCAATCGGCGGGCTCATCGTGACGTGACGGCTCTCGCGTCAGTGGCTGTGGGCGAGCTGATAACCCTTCAGGCGACCGGCGAAATCGGCCAGTGTGCGGATGCCACTGGCTTCAGCTTCCTGGCACCACTGCTTGAGGCTCTCCATCATCGCGTCGGCATTGCGGCCGTTGCGATCAAGCAGGCCAGCCAGTCGTGCACGGAAATCACAAACCGTTGCCAGCAGCGGGCGTTCGCTGACGACGGCATCCAGCTCGCGACGCGAACCAGCGTCGAGCCAGCGACCACCGTTAGCCAATCCCTTGCGCAGCTTGCGTGGCAGCGCCTTGAGACCGACACCAGCATTGCCAACCTCATCCCGCAAGGTTGGTGCAATGACACCCTTGAAATAATCCGAGAGCACGTGGACGCGATGCGACAGAACGGCTTTTACCGTTTCCACGTCCGGCAGCTTCACATTTGGGCGCACATCCAGAGTCGCGGCGACGCGCAGCACCTTGGCAAGACCGATCGCTTCGAACAGGCGGATCGCGCCCCAGCCAATATCAACCTCGAACTTGCGTAGGGCAAACTTGGCGGAGCTCGGGAAAGCGTGGTGATTGTTGTGCAGCTCTTCGCCGCCGATGATGAGACCCCACGGCGTGAGGTTGGTCGACATGTCGGCGGATTCGAAATTGCGGTAACCCCACCAGTGGCCCAAGCCATTGACGACGCCTGCGGCCCAGAATGGAATCCACACCATTTGCAATGCCCACAATGCGACGCCGACGACGCCAAACATGGCAATGCAGACGAACAGGAGCAAGGTCGGTCCAACCGCAGGAAAGCGGCCATAGACATTTCGCTCGATCCAATCGTCTGGCGTGCCAATGCCGTACTTGACCATCGTCTCAGGGTTCTTGCATTCCTGCTGGTACAGCGCGACGCCGTCCAGGACAACCTTGCGGATACCCTTGTGCAGCGGGCTGTGCGGATCCTCTTCGGTCTCGCAACGTGCATGGTGCTTACGATGGATGGCGACCCATTCCTTGGTGACCATCGCCGTCGACAGCCACGCCCACAGCCGGAAAACATGCGCGAGCGCAGGATGGAAATCGACGGCGCGATGGGTCTGGCTGCGATGCAGATAAAGCGTCACCGAGAAGATCGTCAACTGTGTAGCGACGATAAAGTAGGTAATCCACGCAGGCCACGAAGCCTGGGTCAAACCGCGCGCGGCAAAGCTGACGAGAGTGTCGATCATGGATATCGGGTTCCCGGATAGAGGTGGATGCGACGAACGAACTATACCGGAAGTGACGTGGGTTCTTCCGACGCGAAGTCAAGTAAACGCGTGATTTAGCTCGAAAATTTTCGTTTATTTGCAGCCGCGTTCAGTACGTCGGCGTACGGAAATCGCAGACTTTGCATAAGCCTCCGGGCGCATGGGCGTGGTGACGAGGGAACGCCACGTGAAGCGCTATCGGGCGATTGCTTGCTTCCCCGAAACTGAACACGCAACATCCTTGCATATGAGTCCTTCCACCCTGCTTGTCGCCAGCCATGTCGGCTATCAGCTTCGCGAACGCCGCTTGGTCGACGATATCGACCTCACCGTCAGTCGTGGTGAAGTGTTGGGATTGCTTGGCGTCAACGGAGCGGGGAAGACGACGACTCTGCGAATGATCGCCGGCGTGCTCACTCCAACTTCGGGAACAATCCGAATAGACGGCGCTGATCTGTCCCAACAGCCGCAAATGGCGCGACGCCGGATTGGCTATCTGCCGGAACGACCACCTCTCCACGATGAGTTGAGCGTCGCCGAATACCTGGCGTTTTGCGCACGACTGCGTGGCATCAGGCGCGACACGGTAGAAACTGCCGTCGTCGACGCGCTGGAGTCCTGTGACCTGACCGAGCATCGCCGGCGCCTGATCGGATCGCTGTCTCAAGGATTCCGTCAGCGCGTCGGCATCGCGCAGGCAGTTGTGCATCAGCCGGATCTGGTTGTGCTCGACGAGCCGGCAGCCGGCCTTGATCCGGTGCAGGCGCTGGCCTTGCGCGAGTTGATCAATGAACTAGGTAAAACGCGCGCGGTGATCCTTTCGACTCATCTGCTCAACGACGTGACGGCCTGCTGCGACCGCATCGCGATACTCCACCACGGCCGCTTGCGCTATGCCAGTCGACTCGACGCACTGGCGTCGCGCGACGTCCAGCGCATCGCTGTCGGACGCGATTTGGCGATGGTCGATTGGCTCGCACTGCCTGAAGTTGTCGCTGCGGAACCCGCGCCCGGTCGACACTGGCGCGTTCAACTTTCACCTAATGCGGACCTGGCTGCGTTCGCCAGCGCCATAGTGACGCGCGGCTGGGGCATGAGCGAGTTGCGGCCCGATCACACGGCGCTCGAGGCGATCTTCCTCGACATCGCCCTAAGTCCGGCGCGGGATGAAGCGGCGTGACCACTTTTCTGGTCGCGATGCACGAATTGCGGCGCCAATGGGTGCAGCCCTTCGTTTGGATACTCGCTGCCGTGTTGCTGGCGTTGATGGCGTGGCAATTCCTTCTCGCGGTCGGCGCGTACCTTCAAATCAGTCCGCGTCTTGGTGCGATGCCAAATGCACCGGGCGTTACCGACCTGGTCGCGATCCCACTACTGCGCAGTCTGGCGACGGTGTTGCTGGTTGTGATTCCGCTGCTGACGATGCGCAGCTTTGCCGGCGAGCGGCGTGAACACAGTCTGGTGCTGTTGCTGGCTGCAGGAATTGGCGACGCCCGCATTGTTCTGGGAAAATTTCTCGCAAGTTGGGCGACCGTGCTGGTGATGACCGTACTGGTGTCCTCGCTCCCATTTTCGTTGCGGATGGGAACGGCAATCGACACGGGCCAATTGTTCGCCGCGTTGTTTGGGCTTGCGTTGTATGCAGCGGCGGTCACGGCCATTGGCATCGCCAGTTCGGCGTTCACGGTGCAGCCCGCTCTCGCGGCGGCGCTGGCGTTCGTGGTATCAGCCTTCCTCGGCATCATCGACTTGGGCGCACGTCTGGAAGGGGTAGATCGCAGCGCGATCAACTACCTGTCCCTGACGACCCACTTCGACCCGTTCCTGCGCGGCATTGTGTCCAGTATCGATGTGATCTATTTCGCCCTGCTGACTGGCGTGGCCCTGTTCGTGGCCACGCTGCGCGTGGCCGCACTGAGGCGGATCGCATGATGGGCCGACTTGCGAGAGTACTGGTCATTTGTCTGGTGATTGCGGCGGCGACCTGCGTGGCGTTCCTCAGCACGCGCTACCGCGTCGAGGGCGATTGGAGTGCCGGCGATCGCGCCAGCCTCAGCGGCGCAACAACCAAGTTGCTCGGCACATTGGCCGATCCGGTCGACGTGACCAGCTACGCGCGACCCGAAGGCGGCTTGCGCGACGTGGTCGCTGAATTCATCGAACGCTACCAGCATCACAAGCCCGACATTTCCCTACGCTTCGTCGATCCGGACAGCGACCCCGAGGCGATGCGCGACGCCGGTATCCGCGTTGATGGCGAACTTGATTTGAGCTATCGCGGCCGCAGCGAGCGGCTGGTGGTGCTGAGCGAAACCGAATTCACCAAATCGCTGCTGCGCCTATCGCGGGCACGCGAGCGCGTCGTTGGCTTTCTTGATGGCGGCGGCGAGCGCCATCCGCTCGGCGAGGCGAATGCCGATGTCGGCCAATTCGTCATGGCCTTGGGCGGGCAAGGCGTGCGCAGCGTTCCACTCGCGCTCGCGGCGATCGGCAAGATTCCCGAAAACATCGACCTGATGGTTGTCGCCAATCCGCAAATTCGTCTGCCCGACAACGTCGTCGGCGAGCTCATCGACTACGTTGGCCGCGGCGGACACGTGCTGTGGTTGACGGAACCGGGCGAAGATATCGGACTCTCAGCGTTGGCTGCCGTGCTCTCGTTGCGTGCGTTGCGCGGCCAGGTTGTCGATGGCAACGGCCAGGCATTCGGACTGGGCGACCCCAGCTTCGTTGCGATCAGCCAATACCCCAAGCAGGCGATCGACAACGACTTCGGCCTGACCACCCTGTTCCCCCAGGTTGCCGCGTTGGCCCAGCTTCCCGATCCGCAGTGGAAGTTGGAGTCGATCCTGAAATCATCAAGCCAGTCGTGGAACGAAACCGGCGCGATGCCGAAGACCGGCGAACCATCCACCAACATCAGTCAGGATGTCAATGCCGGCGAAGTGCCGGGTCCGCTTGACCTTGGTTTCGCATTGAGTCGCTCCTCGCCGAGCCCGAATCACAGCGAGCAGCGCGCCGTCGTGATCGGTGACGGTGATTTCCTGTCGAACAGCTATCTCGGCAACGCCGGCAATCGCGAGTTCGGTTTGCGCGTATTCAACTGGCTGTTGCAGGACGATTCCCTGATCGACATCCCGGAGCGCGTCGCGCCGGATCGCACGCTAAGCCTGTCGCAAGGCGCTCTCAACGTGATCGGGCTGAGCGCATTGGTGCTGCTGCCTGGCTTGTTGATTGCTGCCGGCCTCTTCATTCGCTGGCGCCGGAGCAGGCATTGATGCGACGCCAGCAGCGTCACTTGCTGCTCGCATTCGTCATTGCGATGTTTCTGGGCGCTGCTGTCCTTGTCCAGATTCGTCATGAACAGGCGCAATGGCCGGCATCGCTTACGGCGTTGATACCGTCGCAAATTCAGAATGTCGAACTGGAGTGCTCGTCCTGCGTGCGGCAACGATACGAACGTGTCCAAGGCGTCTGGTGGATGCGAGAGCCAGACAATCGGCGGGCAGATGTTGCGCGGGTTGGCCATTTGACCGCGATCGCGAATGCCGCGGTGCGTAGTCGCAAAAGCCTGGCTGGGCTGAGCTTGGTAAAGCTGGGACTCGAACCTGCGCAGGCGACGCTGACGCTGGACGGGACACGCGTCGCTTTCGGCGGGTTCGACAGCATCAATGGTGATCGATACGTCCGCGTCGACGACGAAGATCAAGTCGCGGTGGTGCCGGATCACTTCAGTCCGTATCTGTTCGCAGCGTCTATCGAAACTGACCGAAAAACAGCGCCGGAAAAACCCGAGCAAGCGAAGTGACTACAAGCGGTCAAGTACCGCCAACGTCGGACGCGAACGATTCAAGGTATAGAAGTGCAGGCCGGGCGCACCGCCGGCAACCAGGCGTCGGCACAGGTCCGCGACCACGTCGCTGCTGAACTCGCGGATCGCATCGGCATCGTCGCCCATCGCGATCAGGTTCTTCTGCATCCAGCGTGGAATCTCCGCGCCACACAAGTCGGAAAATCGGCGCAACTGGCTGAAGTTCGCGATCGGCATGATGCCGGGAACGATCGGTACGGTCACGCCTGCCTTGCGTGCCGCGTCGACGAAACGAAAATAGCCATCGGCGTTGTAGAAATACTGGGTGATCGCGCCATCCGCGCCGGCATCGACCTTGCGCTTGAAGTTAGCGAGATCCGAATGTGCGCTGTCCGATTGCGGATGCACTTCCGGATAGCACGCCACCTCGATATGGAAGCGGACGCCGGTTTCCGAACGGATGAAGGCGACCAGTTCGCTGGCATAGCGAAAGTCGCCAATGCTGGCCATGCCCGATGGCAGATCGCCGCGCAAGGCGACGATGCGATGCAGATCGAGATCAACGTACTGCTGGAGCAGTGCGCGAATCTCGCCTCGGCTGCCACCCATGCAGGAAAGATGCGGCGCGGCATCAAGACCATGCCGTTTGCGTAGATCGCTGACCGCATCGACCGTGTGGCTCAAGGTCGAGCCGCCAGCGCCAAACGTCATCGACACGTACTCCGGCCCACGCTGCTTCAACTTGTCGAGGGCCGCAGCAAGTCCGCTGCGCTGTTCGTCGGTTTTCGGCGGAAAAAACTCGAAGCTGATCGCGGCCATGAAAGCTCCCTACTGCAATGCGCTGGATTATATATCGCTTCGTCGCGATGAAGCGATAAATGTGCTTGGCGTTTCCATTAAAAAAGGGGCGCATGACTGCGCCCCTTGTTGTTGCTTCCGATTGAAAAAAGGTCGATCAGTAGCGGTAATGGTCCGGCTTATACGGGCCTTCGACCGCAACGCCCAGGTAGTCGGCCTGCTCCTTGGTGAGCGTGGTCAGCTTCACGCCGATCTTGTCCAGGTGCAGGCGAGCCACTTCCTCGTCGAGGTGCTTGGGCAGGATGTAGACCTTGTTTTCGTAGGTGTCCTTCTTCTCCCACAAGTCGATCTGCGCGAGCGTCTGGTTGGCGAACGAGTTGGACATGACGAAGCTTGGATGTCCGGTGGCGCAGCCGAGATTCACCAGGCGGCCATCCGCCAGCAAGAAGATCGCGTTACCGCTCTCGAAGACGTACTTGTCGACCTGCGGCTTGATGTTGATCTTCTCGACGTTCTTCATTTCGGACAGCGCGTCGACCTGGATCTCGTTGTCGAAGTGACCGATGTTGCAGACGATCGCCTGGTCCTTCATCGCCTTCATATGCTCGACGGTGATGATGTCCTTGTTGCCGGTGGTTGTGACATAGATGTCGCCGCGGCCGAGCGTGGACTCGATCGTGTTGACCTCATAACCTTCCATCGACGCCTGCAGCGCGCAGATCGGGTCGATCTCGGTGACCACGACGCGCGCACCATAGTTACGCAACGATGCGGCGCTGCCCTTGCCGACATCGCCATAGCCGCAGACGACAGCAACCTTGCCGGCCAGCATCACGTCCATTGCGCGCTTCAGGCCATCGGCCAGCGATTCGCGGCAGCCGTAGAGGTTGTCGAACTTGGATTTCGTGACCGAGTCATTGACGTTGATCGCCGGGATCAGCAACTTGCCCGCTTCGGCAATCTGATAAAGACGATGCACGCCGGTGGTGGTTTCCTCGGAAACGCCGCGCCATTCCTTGACGACGCTGGTCCAGTAGCCCGGGCGCTCCTTGGCAACGCGCTTGAGCAACTTCTTGATGACGCTTTCTTCGTGCGAGGCTGCGGGTTCATCGACCCAGGTAGAACCTTGTTCGAGCTCGTAGCCCTTGTGAATCAGAAGGGTGACATCGCCGCCGTCATCAATGACCAGCTGTGGGCCCTTGCCGCCGGGGAAGCTGAGCGCGTCCAGGGTGCAGTCCCAATACTCCTCCAGCGTCTCGCCCTTCCAGGCGAACACGGGTGTGCCAGTCGCGGCGATTGCGGCGGCAGCGTGGTCCTGCGTCGAGAAGATATTGCAAGAAGCCCAGCGCACATCGGCGCCGATGTCCTTCATGGTTTCGATCAGCACGCCGGTCTGGATCGTCATGTGCAACGACCCGGTGACGCGCACGCCAGCGAGTGGCTTGGCATCAGCATGCTTCCTGCGGATTGACATCAGGCCGGGCATTTCATGCTCGGCGATGTCCAGTTCCTTGCGGCCCCAGTCAGCCAGCGAAATGTCGGCGATCTTGAAGTCGTAATGCGGTAAATCTTTGACTACTGCGTTCATCGTGAATCTCCAGTTTTCGGCTTGGTGAATCGCCTGTGTGGCGTTCGCTCGCGGATTGGAGGGCGCAGTTGCAACAGGGGGAAGCCGCGCCGAGCCTGATCGTCCACGCCTAGCGGAACGGTTGCAGCGCCCCTCGGCGGGCGAATCACGAAGATTATATCTCTTGTTCGCGATGAAAGGATGAATCATCGACTCGGGGCGCTTCAGAGTAATCTGTGGGACGACTCAGCGACAGACGATATCCTCGTGCTGTGGGGCCAACCGCGCCAACAGGCGATTCTGGTTCGCTCCGGAATCCGGTTCTTGAGCATCGCCTGTTGCAGGTCTTCGAGCGCCGCGTTGAATGACCTGTCGGTGATGTCGAGCCCGGTATGCGATTCCTTCCTGTTGTTACCTTCGTACTCGCAGTCGCATTCGCCGTCGCTCGTGCGACAAAGTTATTGCGTGAACAGGCTGCGGAAGCGCGGGATGGAATTCGCGAAGAACGTGCCGACACGGTCGTCGGCAAAGATGTGGAGCAGGTCATCGACGATGGCATCGAGCCCAGCCCTGCCGCCGAGGTCGTCGTACAACGTGGGCCTTTCAAATCGGCGTGCAGGCGGCTCAGAGCGTAATAATTCCGGCGATCAAAACGCGCCTGCCGATCAGCGATCGCGAGGCTTTCCTCACGGACTGGCCTGCGGCGAAAGATACCGGCCGCGTTGCTCACCATGCCGCGAATACGTCGCGGAATGCATCCTCGCGGGCGGATCCAAGTTCGTCCAGCTTCTGGCGTTACTCCGCGCCAATCGCAAAGTTGGGATTGAACAGCAGCGCAGCCGAGACTTCGCCAACGATGCGACAGCGACCGCGATCGCCACCGAAGCCGAGGATGCCGAGCGGAACCAGTCCGCCACCGGCAATGCTATCTATCTGGGTGGCACCAGACGTCGCGATCAGCCGACCATCGGAGGCATTGGCGGAAGTCGTCGATGCAGCCATTGTTCAGAGCACCAATGCCGCGATGAATCCTGGGGATTTCACACTGCCGGCACGACCTTGAGCAAGCGCACCGGTTTGCCATTGGCGGCGCTCTTGCGTTCAACCATCCACGTCGTCAGTTCGTCCGCAGGCAACGGCCGGCTGATCAAATAGCCTTGGGCAACATCGCAATGAAAATTCCTGAGCATGTCCAACGCCTGTTCGCTTTCGACGCCTTCGGCGACCACGGTCAGGCCCATATTGTGGCCAAGTTCGATGGTCGATCGCACGATCACGGCGTCGTCGTCATCGCGAGTCATGTTCATCACGAACGACTTGTCGATCTTCAATTCGTCGACCGGCAGGCGCTTCAAGTGCGCGAGCGAAGAGTGGCAGGTACCGAAATCATCGATGGCCAGTTTCACTCCGCAGGCCTTCAAATGGTTGAGCACATTGAGGGCAAAATTGCTATCGCGCATCACCGCGCTTTCGGTGATTTCCAGCAACAGCTTGCTCGGCGCGACGCCGTATTGGATCAAGTAGCTACGGACCACGAAGGGCAGGTTGCCGGTCGCCAGATCCATTGCCGAAATATTGACGGCGACACCGATATCCAGGCCCATGTCGCTCCATTCCCGACACTGGCGAATGACGTTTCTAAGAACCCAGTCAGTTATCAGGTGAATGCTGCCGGCGTGTTCGGCCAGTGGGATGAATTCGTCCGGCATGATCAGGCCATCACGCGGATGCTGCCAGCGCAACAGCGCCTCGACGTGGTGGCTGGTGGATGTTTCAATGGAAAGCTTCGGCTGATAATACACGCGCAGTTCGTCGTCAATGACCGCGCGACGCAGTTCGTTGACCAATGACAGGCGACGCAGATGGGTTGCGTCGCGGCCGGTCTTGTAGAGGGCGATGGACTGGTGCGATTGCTTGGCGTCGTACATCGCGATGTCGGCGCGACGCAACAGGTCGGCAGCTTCATCACCATGTTCGGGATAGATTGCGATGCCCAGGCGGACGTCCGGAAACAGGTCCATCGATTGAAGGTGCAAGGGCTGTGACACGGTGCGCACGATGTGCTCGGCGCGGCGACGCGCCTGTTCAGCGAAGGCACCGGGTATGACTACCACGAACTCGTCGCCACCCAATCTGGCGACGGTGTCGTTGGGGCACATCGCCTCGACCAGGCGCTCGCCAACGCCGATCAACAAGAGATCACCGACGTGGTGGCCGAGGGTATCGTTGATGTCCTTGAATCGGTTGATGTTCAGCGTCAATACGGCGAGCGGCGTACCGGTTTTACTGCCCACCGCGATCGATTCCGCCAGCCGCGATTCCACGTTGGTGCGGTTCGGCAAGCCGGTCAGCGAATCGTGGAACGCCTGATGTTCAATGTGGCGCTCGCGAAACGCAATGCCCTGTTGCATGTGGTTGAACACGCGCGCCAGTTCGCCGAACTCGTCGTTGCGATGAATGCTGACATCGGCCTGGTAGTCGCCACAGCCAATGCGTTGCGCTGCGATCATCAGCCGGCGCAGCGGACGAATGATGCCGCGCGCCACGATCCACGCTCCGATTGTCGACACCAGCACCGACAATAGCGCTATCAACCAAAGGCTGTCCCGCAGACGCGAATATGGCTGCAGCTCCTCGGCGAGCGATATCTGCAACACGGCTTGCAGCGAACCTGCCCATGCCGACGATGGACCACCCGCCAGTGCGACACGGCGTGTCAGGTATGCAGAGTCCGATAGGGGCTTGTCGTCGTTGTGAGGCTGGGTAACGAAGTTGCTCAACTGCGCCTGCTCGGCAGTCGCCAGAGTAGAAATCCAGCGGGGCATCGACGTGGCATCAGTCACGACCAGGCTCAATTGAAGCCCGGTCAGGTCGTGGAACTTCAGCAGCGTCGGCTGGTCCAGAGCGAGTCCCATGCCGACCCAGCCAATCCGACCAGGTGCCATGACCGGCGCCACCACTACTTGGTAGGGTTGGCCGCTGATGGCAGCGACGGTCGTGAACAAGCGGCGGCTTCCGATCTTGCTGATCAGGTCGGCAAGCGCCTCGTCCTTGAACAACGGGTTGAGGTCCTCGGTTGTTGCGATCACTCTGCCGTCGAGCCCGATCATCGTGGCAAAGCTCGCGTTGATGCGGCCGCCATGATTGGCCAATATCGATTGCACGGTCGCCTCATCACCACTGGCGACGGCTTCACGAAAACTGGAGTCGCTTGCGGCCAGGTCAACGCTCTCGCCGAGCTGTTCGCCGCGAACGGCGAGCAAACGTTCGAACGCCGCGACGCCGCGATCCAGTTCCTGGCCGGCGCGATCGAGTACATCCTTGCGAACGGCGGAATTGACCGCGAGCAAGGTCGGCAACTGGATGATGGCCACCAAGGCGACCAGCAGGGTCAACAAGCGAGCGTGCAGGCTGCGCCATGGCGGCACCATCGCGTCATGGCGTCGCGTGCCATCGGAATCGTACCGATTCGACGCAACGGTCCCGTCGTTGGCCGCGTCAGCGCGCATTCGGCTTCGCCTGGTAGTGACGGAACTTGAGTTCGAGTTCGTTTAGAGGTGCCGGCTCATCCGCCGGTTCAAACGTCAGCGATACCGATTTTTCCGCC
>JAYUYW010000225.1:0-4984 GCA_043752325.1 Rhodanobacteraceae bacterium
CCGGCGAATACGACCTGGCCGGCTTTTGCGTCGGTGCGGTCGAGAAATCGCAGTTGATCGATGGCAACAGCATTCGAAGCGGCGATGCCATCATCGGCATCGCATCGAGCGGACCGCATTCCAATGGCTACTCGTTGATTCGCAAGATCGTCGAGCGCGCCGGTAGTCCATTTGATTTGGACCTTGGCGGAGTCAGCCTCGCCGATGCGCTGATGGCACCGACCACGATTTACGTGAAGGCGATGTTGAAACTGATCCGCCAGTTGCCGCCTCACGGCATGGCACACATCACCGGCGGTGGTTTGAGCGAGAACATCATTCGCGTTGTACCGAAGGGCCTGGGTGTCGCAATCGACGCCAACGCGTGGAATGCGCCGCCGGTATTTGACTGGCTGCAGCGCGAGGGCAACGTGGCTCCCGAAGAAATGTGGCGCACGTTCAATTGCGGCATCGGCTACACCTTGATCGTCCCGCGGACGCAGGTCGCAGCGACGCTGGACACGCTCGACGCGCTCAACCTCAATGCATGGGCCATCGGCGAAATCGTCCCTGCGCGCGGGGATACGCGGGTAACGATCTCGGCGAGAAACTGATGCGTATTGCGGTGCTCGCGTCGGGTCGCGGAAGTAATCTCCAGGCCTTGATCGCCGCGCAACGCAGCGGTCGCATCGATGCCGAGATCGTCGTTGTCGCCTCCGACAAACGCCGCGCGGGTGCGTTGCAGATTGCCGCCGAAGCCGGCATTGAAACCATTGTGTTCTCGCCGCGTGATTTCGAGAGCCGCGTCGCCTTCGACCTTGCCTTGTTCGCACGCGTCGCCGAATGTCAACCCGACCTGATCGTGCTCGCCGGCTACATGCGCATCGTCGATCCCTCAGCACTGGTCGCGTGGCAGGGACGAATCATCAATATCCATCCATCGCTGCTGCCGAAATATCCGGGCCTCGACACGCACCAGCGTGCGATTGACGCGGGCGACTCTGAACATGGCGCGAGCGTTCACTACGTGACGGCGGAATTGGATGGCGGACCAGTGATTGCACAAACGCGCGTGCCGATCCGGACCGACGACACACCGGAATTACTCGCGGCGCGTTTGTTACCGCTGGAGCACGAACTGCTGGTCAACACGGTGGGCAACCTTGCCGGAAATCGTCAGCAAGACAGAAGCTGAGCAAGCACATTGAAGCCAGCGCTATTCGCTGGTCGGCGGCACCATCGGCTCGGCACCGCGCGGCAACGCCTCCTGCGGAGTCGGACCTTTGACCTTGCGATCAAAAAAATCCTCGATCAATTTGAACGCGTGTATCTTCATCTGCGGCGTCGACAACCCGTGCTTGCCGCCGGGGTAGGTCATCAGCTCGAACGGCACGTCGCGTTCCTGCAAGGCTGCCATCAATTTGGTGCTGTTGGTGAACAACACGTTGTCGTCGGCCATGCCATGCATCAGCAGCAGCGGCGACGAAAGGCCATCCAGCCACGCGAACGTGGCGCTACGCACGTAGCCGGCCTTGTTGTCCTGCGGGCGGCCAAGGTAGCGCTCGGTGTACATGGTGTCGTAGAGCGCCCAGTCGGTGACTGGCGCCACGGCAACGCCGGCAGCGATCTCGCTGGACGCCTTGGCGAGCAACATCGTTGTCATGTAGCCGCCATAGCTCCAGCCGTAGACGCCGATGCGTGCGCCATCAATCCACGATTGCGCCTTCAGCCAGTGAATGCCGGTGACCTGGTCATCGACTTCGATCGCGCCGAGTTGCTGATGGATCGGGTCGGAAAATTGTCGACCACGGCGCGACGTGCCGCGATTGTCCAATGTGAAAACGACGTAGCCCTGCTGTGCCATGTACCGATAGAACACATTGTCAAAATTACGCAGCGCGCGTTGTGAAGTCGGGCCGCCGTAGTAGCTGTTGAAGACGGGGTATTTCTTCAACGGATCGAATCCCTCCGGCTTGTAGATGCGGTAGTGCAGCACCTGTCCGTCGGCGGCAGGAACGGTCCCGAACTCGGGTGCGGTCATCAAATGCCGGTACGGCCACATCGGATGTTGCGCGTCGAGCTTGTTTTCCTCGATCCAGGCGATGTGCTTGCCATCGTTCCCGACGATGGCAACCTGCGGCGGCGTGGTTGGGTCTGAAAACGTATCGACGTAGAAGCTGCCATCGCTCGCAAACTCGGCGCTGTGCGTGCCATCGCGTTCGCTGATCCGACGTGGCTTCAGCGCCGTGCTGCCGTCCAGCGCATACGCATACACCTGATGGTCGCCGACAAAATCGCGGTTGGATTCGGCGTATACGACACCGGCCTTCTTGTCGACCGCCAGGAACTTGTCGACGTCGTAGTCGCCGGCGCTGATCGCATGGCGCAGCTTGCCATCCATGCTGTAGAGATAAAGATGATGGAAGCCGACGCGTTCGCTGCCCCAGACGAAGCCGCTGCCGTCGTCAAGAAAATGCAGGTCATCATTCAAATTGATCCATGTTGCGCTGGTGTCACGCAACACGATGGATTGCTCCAACGTTGCGCTGTCGACCAGCACCAAGTCCAGTTGCTGCTGCTTTCGATCCAGGCGCTGGAAGGAGAGCTGTTTTGGACTGGCCCATTGCACGCGTGCGAGGTAGATATCCTCGCCGACTGGAATCCAGCGGACATCCTTGCCGTCGGGCGTGATCAGTCCGAGTCGAGTTGTCACGTTTGCCTGACCAGCGGCCGGATATCGCTGCTCGATCACATCAGTGCGCTCGGCCTGCACTTCGAATCGCCGCACCAGCGGCACCTGAGCCTCGTCGTATTGCTGGAACGCGATCGCGCTGTCATCGGGGGCCCACCAGTAGCCGCGCGAACGATCCATTTCTTCCTGGGCGATGAACTCGGCTTCGCCGTTGTGAATCGTCCCGCCGCCGTCGCGGGTCAATTGGTGGCGCGTGTTGTTGGAAAGATCGATCAACCACAGATTCTGATCGCGAACGAAAGAAACGAAACCGCCTTTTGGCGAGATGCGTGGATCGATTGCGGCGCCGCCGGTATCGAGTCGACGCAATGGCGCGGCGCGCCTGCTATTGCCTCCGCTCGCCACCAGACTTGCGTCGAGATCGAACAGATAGAGTTTTTCGCCCAAGGGGAACAACAGACGCTTGCCATCCGGCGACCACTGGTAGTCGAGGATGCCACTGAAGTTCGCCGTGCGTGCGCGCTCGCGACGAGCACGCTCTTCGTCGCTGATTGTTTCACCCTGAGGCGCGATGTCGTCGGAGTCCACCAGCAAGCGTGTCGAACTGTCCTTGATGTTGTATTCCCAAAGGTCGAGCCGGTTCTGATCGTCGGCCTTTCCACGCAGGAAACTCACCCGCGAACCATCCGGCGAAATCTTCAGCGTGCGCGGCGATGGCCCGCTCAGACTGCCGCCTTCAAATATTCGCTCGATCGTCAGTTGCTCGGCCATCAGCGGAATCGAAAAAAGGGAAAATCCCGCGATCAGCAGGGCAGGGAGGTACGAAAAGCGCATGACAACTCCTGGATCAAGGCGGCCATTATCGCCCGAGTTGGCTTGGCGGCCCAAAGCGGCTCCGATTTTCCCGCGCTCTGCGGAAGACGACGGAACGCTTGGCAAGTTCGGCGTTGACGCTTTCATCGATCATGACGATTACGTCAGACAATACCCTCGACGGCCTGTTCCCCGTGATAGCCGAACAGCAAGCCAGCATCCTCAGCAACCCGATGGCGACGGGAAGTTCGATCTTGAAGTCGATGTTGGGGCGTTTGATTCGAGGGAGGCTGAGGTTGGGCGTTCGACGTCGCCAGCCCGCCTGATGGGTCATCAATAGAAACGTCGTCATCGCCGCTTTCGCGGGGATGACGACGGGTTTTTAGTGTTGGCGGACGATGCCGGCTAAAACGTCCCCGTAAACAAAGCGCTACAGTACCGAATCAAACCCATTCCGGAAGATCACATCCAGAATCAGCGTGTTGCTGTCACTGGAGGTGTTGTCCGCGGTGGTTGGGTCGGAGTGCGGCGCCAGCACGGTCGCCGCAACCGATGTTGTGACCGCAGCCGGCGGTGCCGTCGCTGCCGGATCGACCCGGGCTGAAACCAGATAAGTAATCGTGCTGCCCAGCGGCATCGCACGCGTCTGCGAAATCGCGCCGCTGCCATTCGCACTCGCGCAGGTTGCACCGCCAGTTGCGCTGCAGGTCCAGGTGATATTGGTCAGCGTTGCCGGCACGGTCTGCACGATCGATACGGCAGCGACGTCGATGATCGTACTGGTGTTGGTCACAGTCAGCGTATAGACCGTGCTGTCACCCGGAACGATGCTTGTAACGTTGTCGGAGATGCTGGCGCTGATGTCGGCAAACAGATCGTCATTGGTGATCGTCGCGGTGCCTTGTGCTTGGCTGGCAGTGACTGCAGTGACTGACGCGGCGGCAAGATTTACCAGGAAGGTCTCGTCCAGTTCAGGCACCAGGTCGCCAACCACTGGGACGGTGATGGTCTTGACCTCCGCATTGGTGCCGACGAAAGACAGCGTGCCGGTCGTGTTGGCGTAGTCGCTGGGTGTCGTTGCGGTGCCGTTGGCTGTACTGAAGGGTATGGTGAAGCCACCTTGCACCGCACCGGTCAAGGTCACATTGAACGTGAAATTGGTCGTGCCAGTATTGCCTTCGGCGAGGCTGATGTTGTTGATCGCAATGGATGCGCTGTCATCATTGTTGATCGTGCCCAGGCCTGACCCATCACTGACTGTGATGGTTGCGTTGCTGGGAACACCAATGTTCAGGGCAAAGGCTTCGTTAGCTTCAACGGTGGTCTCGCCGACGACGGCCACGCTGACTGTCTTCACCTCTCCCGCGCTGCCCGCAAATGCGAGCGAACCAGTCGTGCTCGCGTAGTCGCTGGGTGAACTTGCCGTGCCATTCGCGGTGCTGTAAGGCAAGTTGAACCCGCCTTGTACCGCGCCGGTGAGCGTCACGTTGAAGACGAAAG
>JAYUYW010000226.1:0-4964 GCA_043752325.1 Rhodanobacteraceae bacterium
ACCACGATCGGCATGAAGCCGTGGTCCTTGCCGCACAACTCGGCGCACTGGCCGCGATAAGTGCCGGGCTGGTCGATCTTTGTCCACGTGGAGTTGATCATGCCGGGGATCGCATCCTGCTTCCAACCGAGGTCAGGCACCCACCAGGCGTGGATCACGTCGTCGGCGGTGATCACGAACTGCACTTTCACGCCAGCGGGAAGGACCAGCGGATTGTCGACATCCAGCAGGTAGGTAGAAACGCCATCGACTTCAAGCGAATGCGGATCCTTGCCGGAGCGCAACTGGCGCACTTCGTTCGACGACTCGGCCAGCTTGGATACAAAGCCGACGTTGTGCGCCTTGCCGTAATAGCTCTTGTATTCGTAACGCCACTTCCACTGGTAGCCGGTGATCTGCACGACCATGTCGGCATTGGTGGTGTCGGCCATCCTCACCAGAACCTTGGTAGCGGGCCATGCGCAGGCGATCAGGATCAGGATCGGGATGACCGTCCAGATCGCTTCCATAACCGTGCTGTGGCTCCAGGTCGCCGCCACGGCGCCCTTGGATTTGCGAAAGCGGAACATGGCGTAAAACATCGCGCCAAACACCATGATGCCGATGATCACGCAGATCCACAGGGTGATCATGTGCAGTTGATACACTTCGCGCGAGGTTTCGGTGACCCCCACCGGCATATTGAGCTGCCAGCGATGCGGCGTCGCCCATGCGTGCGCACTGGCGAGCACGACCGACGCGAAACCTACCGCTGCCGCGCTACCGCGGGCCATTCGTCCAAACCAAGCTGACATCATCGCCACCATCCCGATTCGCTGAGCCATCATGCGCGACGACTGCAATCGCAGCCTCACACCGGAAACACGCCAGCGGCAGGAATCCCAAGGTTTGTCCCGGCATGGTCGCGTCAACCGATCCGGTAGGCATCCCGGCGGTGTCGAAGCGGCTTGGCGATCAAACCGGTGGTTGGCGTTTCGACGCAGCCGTTACGGCGCGCCACAACAGCCGTGAAACCCGGAGCTGGCAACCCGTTGATGATAGTTGAGCGCGGCAGACAGGGGCAAGGCATGACAGGCTCTGTGGGCCTTCCGGCGCCGGTTTACCGCTGTGTCACATCGCCACAACCGGAACATTTGCCGACGACGTCAACCACTAGGCAGACAGGTTGCGACCGGCTGACTAAACTAACGGTCTATAACGACGCCCTGCTTGAGATCGCCTGTGACCGAGATTCTGTCACCCGAATTACCCGCTGTTATCGATCCAATTCGAGCACGCATCACCAGCGCGTGGTCCCGCGATGAAACTGAAGCGGTCAACGAACTGTTGGCCCAGGCCACCTTGCCGCCGACCGAGCGCGAATTGGTGCTCGCGCGTGCCAGCGAGTTGGTTGCCCGCGTTCGCGCCAAGGCCGACCAGCAATCGGCAGTCGAATCGTTCATGCGCGAGTACGATCTTTCCAGCGAGGAAGGCGTTTTGCTGATGTGCGTCGCCGAAGCACTACTGCGCATTCCCGATTCGGAAACGGCCGACAAGCTGATTCGCGACAAGCTGGGCGAGGCGAACTGGCGCAAGCACCTGGGCGAAAGCGAATCGGTATTCGTCAACGCATCCACTTGGGGCTTGATGCTGACTGGCCGTTTGGTGACGCTGGGGGACGAAACCCGAGGCAATTTCTCCAGCGCATTGAAGCGCCTTGCAGGTCGCGCAGGCGAGCCGGTTATTCGACTCGCCGTGCGCCAGGCGATGCGCATCATGGGCCACCAGTTCGTGATGGGCCGCTCCATCGACGCCGCGCTGGATCGCTCGGTCAACAAGGAAAATCGGAACTACCGATATTCGTTCGACATGCTCGGCGAAGCGGCGCTGACGAAAGCCGATGCGCAGCGCTATCAAACGGCCTATCTCAACGCGATCGACGCAATCGGCCGGCGTGGGCCGTTTCGCAGCTTGGTCGATGCACCGTCGATTTCGGTGAAATTGTCGGCGCTGCATCCGCGCTACGAGGTGGCCAAGCGTGAGCGCGTGCAAACGGAATTGACGCCGCGCCTGCTCGAACTGGCCCAGCGCGCCATGCATTATGGCATCGGCATGACCATCGACGCCGAAGAAGCGGATCGGCTGGAGTTGTCGCTGGACGTCATCGGTGCCGTGTTTGCCCACGCGTCGCTGGAAGGCTGGAACGGATTCGGCATGGTCGTGCAGACCTACCAGAAGCGCGCCCCGTTCGTGATTGACTGGCTGACCGACGTTGCGCGAAAAGCCAATCGGCGCTGGTGCGTGCGGCTGGTGAAGGGTGCCTATTGGGATTCGGAGATCAAGCGTGCCCAGGAAGCCGGCCTGACCGGCTACCCGGTGTTCACTCGCAAGCCCAATACCGACGTTTCCTATCTCGCCTGCGCGCGCCAGTTGTTCGAAGCCGGTGCGGATTTCATCTACCCACAGTTCGCCACACACAACGCGCATACGATCGCTTCGATCCAGCATCTTGCCAACGGCCGGCCATTCGAATATCAGCGCCTGCATGGGATGGGCGTGGATCTCTACAACGAAGTGATCGGGCCAAAGAACCTCAACGTACCCTGCCGCGTGTACGCCCCGGTCGGCAGCCACGAGGATCTGCTGCCTTACCTCGTCCGACGTCTGCTCGAGAATGGGGCGAACACCAGTTTCGTCAACCGCATCGTCGACGAAAATGTGTCGATCCGCGAACTCGTCGCCGACCCCTGCGGGGTCGTGCGCCAATTCGAATCCAAACCGCACCCGCGCATCCCGCAGCCGGTCGGCATTTACGGTGAACTTCGGAAGAATTCGATGGGCGTCAATCTTTCCAACGACAACGAACTGCGCGCACTTGCCGACAGCGTCAATGCGATGCGGGGCCCTTGGGCTTCGATGCCGCTATTGCCAGGCGGCAAGCCAACCGGCCCGAGCAAGGAAGTGACCGATCCGTCCGATCGCCGCCGCGTGTTGGGCACTTCGCAATCAGCCGACGCAACCACCATCGAGCGCGCGCTATCCAATGCCGTGGCCGCGCAACCGGCTTGGGACGCGTTGCCCGCGAGCAGTCGCGCCATGGTGCTCGAACACGCTGCCGACCTGCTTGAAGCGCGGGATGCGGAGTTCATCGCCTTGGCCGTTCGCGAAGCAGGTAAATCGATCCCTGCCGCGATCGCCGAGGTGCGCGAGGCGGTCGACTTCTGTCGCTACTACGCATCAATGGCACGAAAGCTGTTCGGCCAGCCGGAAAAGCTGGCGGGTCCGACTGGCGAAACCAATCATCTGTACCTGCACGGTCGCGGCGTGTTCGTCTGCATCAGTCCGTGGAATTTTCCGCTTGCAATTTTTCTGGGCCAGATCGCGGCGGCGCTGGCTGCTGGCAACACGGTAATTGCCAAGCCGGCCGACCAGACCACCCTGATTGGATGCGCGGCTGTAAAACTCCTGCACGAAGCTGGCGTGCCCGAAGCTGTGTTGCAGTTCGTTCCGTGCAAGGGTTCGACCCTCGGCCAAACGCTGTTGACCCGGCCTGAAATCGCCGGCGTCTGCTTCACCGGTTCAACCGAAACGGCGTGGACCATCAACCGCACCTTGGCCGCACGCGATTCGTCAATTGCCGCACTGATCGCCGAAACCGGGGGCCAGAATGCGTTGATCGCCGATTCGTCCGCGCTGCCGGAACAGTTGGTCAAGGATCTGATTGCGTCGTCGTTCGATTCCGCCGGTCAGCGCTGCTCGGCCGCACGCGTGCTTTACGTGCAGGAAGACATCGCCGACAAGGTCTGCGAGATGCTGGCCGGCGCGATGAATGAGCTGGTCGTCGGCGACCCCGGCTTGCTGTCCACCGACGTCGGTCCCGTGATCGACGAGCCATCACTTAAGGTGCTGGTCGAGCACGCCGAACGAATGGATCGCGAAGCAAAACTGATCAACGTCGTCAAACTCGATGACAGCACGTCGGAAGGCACCTTTTTCGCGCCACGCGCCTACGAAATTCCTTCGCTCGACATCCTGCATCGCGAAGTATTCGGGCCGGTTCTGCATGTACTGCGCTGGAAGGCAGAAGACCTGGACAAGGTGATCGACGCCATTAACGACACAGGCTACGGCCTTACCTTGGGCATCCATAGCCGCATCGACGATACCGTCGAACACATCGTGCGGCGCGCCAAGGTCGGCAACTGCTACGTCAACCGCAACCAGATCGGCGCCGTGGTCGGCGTGCAGCCCTTCGGTGGCGAAAACCTGTCCGGCACCGGTCCCAAGGCCGGCGGCCCGCATTATCTGTTGCGTTTCGCGACCGAACGTACCGTCACCATCAACACCACAGCCTCCGGCGGCAATGCTTCGCTGTTGACGTTGGGCGACTGAGCCGATCCTTTTTTTTCGGGCTACCGCGCGCCCAGTCTTCTCGTCGCTTCGCGATGGTTGGCTGTCGCCAGACGGGTCAAGCGATTCACTCGCCTGTCGGCGAGCGACCCACCTTTCTCCACGCAGAGAAACGTGGGCCAAAGATGCGCCCCTCGCCTATCGCCCATTCGGCTGCGCCGAACGGGTATGCGAGTGCTGGTCGAGTTCGGCTGAAGGCACATCCTGTGCCGCAGCCGAATCCTCGCGATCCATCGCGCGTCCCGCAAGCGGCTTTTCCGTGCAGCACTCGCCGACAGGAAAGCGTAGGTAGATCATAATAAACAGCATCCGTCGCGGTGCGACGGACAGCGCAGCGACGCTGCGTGCCTCTGACCTACCTCCCGATTCGGGGAGACGAGTTGGCGCAGGAAAGCCCATGGAGTGGCCGAATGGATTCGGCCAGTTCGCTGCAGCCACAGGGATGCGCCTTCAGCGAACCCCGTAGCCGGCTCGCGTAGTCGTGCGGCTTCAACGCACGACCGACCCGCCCAGACCGCATCTCTGGCCCACGTTTTTCTGCGAGGAGAAAGGTGGGGCGGCGGGCGGCAGCCCGG
>JAYUYW010000227.1:0-4953 GCA_043752325.1 Rhodanobacteraceae bacterium
GCGACGCGGCTGGTCGGCGCGATCCAGGACATCACTTCGCGGCGCACAGCTCTGGCGGCAGTGGAAGTCAGCGAACGCCGGTTCCGCCGCTTGTTCGAACAGAGTACCGGTCTGATTTACACCCACGATGTCGACGGGACGATTCTGTCGGTCAACCCGGCGGCTGCAAGGGCACTGGGGTACTCGGTGCTCGACATGATCGGCAAGCCGCTGACGGCGTTCGTGCCACGCGACGAGCACGCGATGGTCGAGCGTTACCTGCATCGCATCCTCGACGCCGAATCCGTTGGCGACCTGATGCCGTTGCGCGCCATCGACGGAACTCACCGCGTCTGGCAATTCACAAGTGTCATCGATGACGAACAGGGCAAGCCGTATGTGCTTTGCCACGCGTTGGACGTCACCGAAAGCAAGCGCCACGAACGCCGGCTGCGCGACTGGAGCATTCGCGATCCGTTGACCGGTTGTTTCAACCGCCGCTATCTCGCCGAAGTTTCAGCCAAGGTGCAAGCGAACGAACGATGGGGCTGCGTCGTCGTCGATCTGGATCATTTCAAGCAAGTCAACGACACGCACGGCCATGAACGCGGTGATCAAGTATTGATCGAAGTTGCCAAGTTCCTGCGTGCACACGTAAGGCCGGACGATGTCGTCGTACGGGCCGGTGGCGACGAATTTCTTATCCTGCTCAAGGGCGTAGGCGAAGCCCAGACCGAAACCATTTGCGAGCGCATGCTGGCGGATCGCGACGAGCTGCCAGTACGGTTTTCGCTGGGATCGGCGGTGCGGTTCGAAAGCGAGCCACTCACCGAGGCACTTCGGGTTGCGGATGAGCGGCTCTATGCGGCCCGTGCGCAAACACGATAGCCATTGTCACCGGGCAGCGCTGTCGTCCGGTCGTTGCTTGATGCCGCTTTTCCAGGCGAACACCGCCGCCTGCGTGCGATCAGTCACGCCGAGTTTGGACAGCACGTTGCTGACATGGCTTTTCACGGTTTTCTCGGCAATACCAAGGCGATCGGCAATCTGTTGGTTACTCAAGCCCTCGGCCATCAAGTGCAGCGCTTCGCGTTCGCGCTGGCTGAGTAAATCCACTGCGTCAAACGGGTTTGCCGATGACGACGACGAACGCACCGCAGCCATCATGTAGCCGGTGATGCGCGGGTGCAGTACGGCGATGCCGGCGGCAGTCTTGCGCAGCGCATCGACCAATGCGTCGGCATCGACATCCTTCAACAGGCATGACAAGGCTCCCGCCTGCACGGCGGCAACGATCTGTTGCTGGTCTTCGAACGAGGTCAAGAGTGCGACCTGTGTAGCGGGGCTGGCTGCGCGAATCGCTCGTACCGCTGAAACGCCGCCGCCGGGCATTACCAGATCAACGAGTGCGACATCCGGCTTCTGGTGTTCGCAAACCGCAACGGCGGATGGCGCATCGTTGGCTTCGCCGACGATTTCAATATCGGCATAGGTTTCAAGGAAGCCGCGGATGCCGTTGCGGACCAGTTCATGATCGTCGGCAATGACGATGCGCAGGGAAGGTTTTGACATGAATTCAGGACGCTCGCAAGGTGACGCGGATGCGCACGCCGCCAGTATCCATGGTGTCGATGGTGAATCCACCTCCCGCCAGCGATTGCGCGCGCTCGCGCATGTTTGTGAGACCCATTCCCGGTGTCGCGTCCGTGCCCATGCCGCGACCGTTGTCGGTGACTTGCAGGACCATGTCGCGCACGTCGCCATGCAGTGATATGGCGGTGCGGGTCGCGCCACTATGGCGCAGCACGTTGGACAACGCTTCGTCGACGATACGCAGCAGCGCTTCCTCACTTTGTGCTGGAAGATCGGGCGACTCGGTAAGGTCTAGGTCGAGCGCGATCTGGCTCAGCTGCGCCCAATCCTGCGCTTGCTGGCGTAGTCGATCGGCAAACGGCAGGTCGGCATCGGGCGCACGCAACTCGTCGAGAATCTGAGCGAGATCATGCTGAATCTGCTGGCTGACGCGTTCAGCCTGGAGGACGCGCCCGGATGCCGCGTGGTCGCCAAGCTGGCGACGCAAGGTGGCCAGTTGCAGGTTCATCGCAAACGCCTTTTGCTTGACCGTGTCGTGCAGGTCGCGCGCGAGGCGTTGGCGCTCGCCCAAGGTTGCCAGTTGTGAGCGCGACTGGATAAGCGCCTTCAGGTCTACCGCCATGCCATCGAGGAGGCGCGACAGCCGCCCCAGCTCATCGGCACTGCGATCAGCGATGCTTTCGCTGAAATCGCCGCCGCGCCAGGCCATTGCCGCGCGTTCAATTCGCTTCAGCCGGCGCGTCACCCAGGTAGCGAGGAAAAACGAGGCGCCAAGGCCGAATACCAACACGTAGCCGAAGACGATGGGCCACTCAAAGCGCACGTCGTTGAACAAGGCTTTCCACGGCACGGGCAGGCGCAGCTCCATGTAGAGAAGACCCAGCAACTCGCCGCCTGCGCTGCGAATCGGTGCGAGAACGCGGCGCGTGCTCTCGTTGCCGGAGGAATCGTTGCGCGCCAGGTTGCGCGCCGAAGTCGCGTTCGTGTAGAGCGCAAGTTCGCCGGCATCGGGAAGATTTGTCGCTGGGTCAAACGACGCTGGATAGTTCGCGATTGCATCGCCGCGCGGATCGACTACGGCGACGACGATCGGTGCGCGCGCCAGTTCCAGCATCACATACGATTCATTCGCCAAGACACCACTGGGCTGCTGCAGGTTAAGTGCGAGCGCCTCTGACCACGCCAGGAGCATCGCGCTATCGTTGTCGCCACGTCGATGCCAGCGTGTTGCAAGCGATTGCGCGGCAACGTTGGCGGCGTCCACCAACGCGCCATCATCGACTCGCGCCTTCAGCTCCCGATACTCGTAGATCAACGTCGTCGACTCGACCAGCAACAGGCTGGGCAACGAAAGCAACATGTAGAAAATCGCAAGTTTGAAGACGAGGCTGCGCATTCAGGGGGCAGGCGATCGAGGCAAGAGCGACGGCCAGATTAGGGCAATCGATGGCGAAACTGCCGTTTCGGTCGCCTCGGTTGTGTCCTGTGTCCCTCAAACGGTTGTTTCCCGCTGCTCGCGGCCTCATCTTGTGTGCTTCCCAAAGCGGTGGATTTCTCGATGAACGACTTGATTGACCAGGCCGAACAGCGGCTGTTGCGTCCTGGTGGCCTGTCCACGAATGACCTCGACCGCGTGTTTTCGCGACTTGTCGGCCCGTCGGTCGATGCAGCCGACCTGTATTTCCAGCATTCGCGAAGCGAGTCGTGGTTGCTCGAAGACGGCATCGTAAAGGATGGTGCGCACTCGATTGAGCAAGGCGTCGGCGTGCGCGCAGTCTCCGGTGAGAAAACCGGCTTCGCCTATTCAGACGAAATTGTGCTGCCGGCATTGCTTGAAGCGGCGGGATCGGCACGCGCGATTGCGCAAGCCGGCAGCAAGGGCGTCGGCACACCGCTGGCGATCGCTCACGGAAGCGCGCTTTATGCGGCGAACGATCCGATCAACAGCATGGACAGCGCTGCCAAGATCACCCTGCTGCGCGAAGTCGACGTGTTCGCCCGTTCGCTCGATCCTCGGGTCAACCAGGTTATCGTCAGCATTGCGGCATCGCTGGAAACGATACTGATCGCAGCGTCGGACGGCACGCTGGCTGCTGACGTGCGTCCGCTGGTGCGCTTCAACGTGCAGGTGATTGCCGAACAGAATGGCCGTCGCGAATCGGGCAGTTCCGGTGGTGGCGGTCGCTATACCTATCCCGAACTGATCGAAGGCGGTCGTTGCTTCCAATTCGCTCGCGACGCGGTTCGCCAAGCCTTGCTGAATCTCGAGGCGGTCGATGCACCGGCGGGCTCAATGACGGTCGTACTCGGCCCCGGTTGGCCCGGCGTGTTGCTGCATGAGGCCATCGGCCATGGCCTGGAAGGCGACTTCAATCGCAAGGGCACGTCAGCGTTCTCCGGCCGTATCGGCCAGCGCGTTGCGGCGAAAGGCGTCACCATCGTCGATGACGGTACGCTCGCCGGACGGCGCGGGTCGCTGTCGATCGACGATGAAGGAAGCACCACCAACTGCACCACGCTGATCGAGGACGGCATCCTCAAGGGCTACATGCAGGACAAGATGAATGCGCGGCTGATGGGCGGCGCGAGTACCGGTAATGGTCGTCGCGAATCATTCGCGCACTTGCCTATGCCACGCATGACCAACACCTACATGCTGGCGGGCGAGCGTGACCCGGGCGAGATCATCGCTTCCGTGAAGAATGGTCTATACGCGGTCAATTTCGGTGGTGGTCAGGTCGACATCACCAGCGGCAAGTTCGTGTTCTCCGCCAGCGAGGCTTACTTGATCGAAGACGGCAAGGTGACCCGTCCGGTGAAGGGCGCAACCTTGATCGGCTCCGGCCCGGAAGTGCTCAACCGCGTGTCGATGATTGGCAACGATCTGCAACTGGATGCCGGTGTCGGCGTCTGCGGAAAGGAAGGCCAGAGCTTGCCGGTTGGCGTCGGTCAACCAACCCTGCGCATCGACGCGATGACGGTCGGCGGTACGGCTGCGTGATCGAGTCACCTCGTTTTACGGCAAGTCGCTCACGCCAGCTACCGCGTCACGAAGCTCCCGAAACAATTCGCGGAATGCGCGCGGCGGCTTGTTCGCTTCACTTTCCTGTGTCGCCTGGCGTACCAGTTGGCGTAAGCGCTGTCGATCGGCGCTCGGATGCTGTGCAATGAATTCGCCGAGTGCGCCGTCGCCTTCGGTCAACATGCGTGCGCGCCACGCTTCCAGACGATGCAGATCGGCCGTGTCGCGGCGTGAATCGGCACGGTCGTGTTCCAGTGCGGCGCGGATCGCGTCTAATTCATCCGCTTCGAGCTGGCGCATCTTTTTGGCGAGGAACTGCGTCTGCCGTTTGCGTGCGATCTGCGCAGTGATGCTGCGCG
>JAYUYW010000228.1:0-12042 GCA_043752325.1 Rhodanobacteraceae bacterium
ACGCGGTTGCGGTCTGTTCGCCGGAAGATGCTGCGTTGCTGCAACGCGACGATGCGCAACTGGTTCGCAACGGTGCGACGGATCGTCGGGGTGCATACCTACCGTCGCCATCAACACCTCCGGTGTTGTTGTTCATGGGACCGCTGCGATACGGGCCCAATCGCCTTGGCATAGAAACGTTTCTCGATGAGGTCTGGCCATCGCTGCGTCGTGAACATGCCGACATCCGCCTGGTCGTCCTCGGCGGCCTTGGCGCTCGCCAGTTGGTCGCCAACGATGCGCGTTTTGCCGATATGCAGGTTGAACTGGTGGATCGCTATGTCGATCCGACGCGGTATCTTGCCGCTGCAACGCTAACCTTGAATCCGTTAATCGACATACGCGGGTCTTCACTGAAACTGATGGAATCGTTGCTTGCTGGACGGGTCTGTGTGACGACCGCAGACGGCGCGCGTGGGCTCGGAGACGATCATCCTTCTGCTGCGGAAATCTGCGCCAACATCGCTGAAATGGCCGCACCGATCAGCCGCCTGATCAGCGACGAAGCCGAACGACATCGTCGCGAGTCTCCACTCGACACCCGACTCGGCGCGTTGACCTGGACTGCCAGCGCAGAAGCACAGGCGCAGCTCTACCAGTCGCTGCTCGCGAAGAAAGAAGCTGCCCGATGAGTGAATGGAGCTACGACAGCCTCGCGGCCGTTTACACAACCGATATGGGTGCCAGCATGCCGTTTGACGATGTCGGCTGGTACGTCGCGCAATGTCGTGGTCGACGCACGCTGGAGCTGGGATGCGGCACCGGGCGCATCCTGCTCGAGTTGCTTGCGGCAGGCGTCGATGCGGTCGGAGTTGATCGCTCGCTGCCGATGCTCGTAGAACTTCGTCGGCAGGCGGCGCAACGCGGCCTGGTCGCAGACGTTTCCCAAGCCGACATGCAAGCGTTGCCGATCGCGGGGCGCTATGACTGCATCCTCGCGCCCTACGCGCTGATCACCTACGTCAGCGATCGCACTGACATGAGACGATTGTTGGAGCAACTCGCGGGCCTGCTGACAACCCATGGACGGCTGATTATCGACAGCTTCGTGCCGCAGCCGGTCGCCAGTTTTAGCGACTTCCGCGACGACTACCGCCGCCGCCATGGCGATGGCTGGCTGCAACGCAGCAAACGCATCACCGCGCTCGAGGATGGTCGCAACCGGATTGAGCGTCGCTATCGATTGCTGAACGCAGGCAATAATCTGCAACGTGAGTGGACGACGTGCGAGGAAATTCGACCCTATCCAGAAAACGAGGTGTGCGAGATTGCAATGGCCGCCAAACTGACCGTGCTCGACCGGTCCGATGACTATGGGCAGACCCCAAATGGACAGACGCCGCGTTTTTGGTCGTTGGTGCTTGGCGCAGCCTGAATCGACATCATCTTCCAGTTTGTCTGCGGTGGGGATGTCTTTCGGACCTTCCGCCTTACCAATGAATACGCCATCGTAAAGTGGACGGTTTCACAACCGCAAAGCTCGTCAACCTGCGCCGGATATTCCATCGGTGGAAATCCATCGATGAGACCCCGCCGTTCCAATCGCAGCGCCGCGACCCGCTTCGTTCCGACATGACATTGCGCCACCGCGTTCGGATGGCGTTCACCAGGCAATCCGGTATCGTTCCGTTCACGGACGCGGCCTGCGAACCAACAGGACTCGTTGCCTGTCTGACGTCACCTCGTCTCAAGGATCGCTCGATGAACATTTCAACCCTCCGCTTCACCAGCATGATCTGCGCCGCACTCCTGGTCAGTTCCGCGCTCGCCGCCGACCCACAGGAAAAATCCGATGCGGCCTCCGCCGACACGGCTGCCGCCGAGGCAGGTTCCAGCACGATGGATCCTGCCTGCGAGAAGGTTTCCGAGGACATCATGGATGCTCTGATCAAAGGTGACTATGTGCAAGCACGTCAAGCCTTCAACGCCGATATGATGAAAAAGTTGCCGGAGAAAAAGCTGCAGGAGGCGTGGGAATCACTGTTCACCCAGTTTGGCGTGCCGAAAATGCGCGGCGAACCACAGGGCAAGCGCGCCGACGGCTTGTCGGTGATATATACGCCGCTGAAGTTCGAGAAAGGCAATCTGGTTTCCCAGGTCGCCTGCGATGCCAACGCTCAGGTCGCGGGGTTCTACGTTGTCCCGGAAATGCCGCCGAAACCGGCCGAGAACAAGAAGCCGGTCGAGTATTGACGTGTTCGCAGCACCTGAACCGCCGGCGCGGTGCAACTCGGAGCAACGTCGCGAAACGATCAAAGCGGCACAGCGTCTGGGCGTACCGAAAAGCTACGGCCGCGAACGCCGATTGCGCATCGTTCGCGAACCATCGCAATTGCGCTGCGTTGGCGAGGATATCCACGGTCGCTCTCAATGGTTGGCCCCTCCAGCAGCCTCAGCATGGCAACGAATGTACGCAGCGGCTGCGGATGATGGCGTCGAACTACAACTGGTGTCAGCGTTTCGATCGTCGAGCTACCAACTGGAAATCCTACGTCGCAAGTGTGATCGCGGCCAGTTGATGGATGAAATTCTTAAAGTCAGCGCGGCCCCCGGGTACAGCGAGCATCACTCCGGGAGAGTCGTCGATCTGACGTCACCCGGTTACGCAGCACTGGAAGAAGAATTCGAAAATTCCGTCGCGTTCGCGTGGCTGTCCCGCTACGCTGGCGAGCATGGCTTTCATTTGTCTTACCCGCGCAACAACCCGCACGGCATCGCCTACGAGCCATGGCATTGGTGTTGGAAGCGCGGATCGTAGCGCTCAGCGGTATGGCTGGTAGGATTTTTCCTCCATCAGAGTCGAGCCAAGCTTCTCGTTGATTTCTCGCTTCACGTCCGCGCGCTGATCGTTGGTCACATAGACCGCTCGGGCCAACTCGATGAAGCGCGCATCGAAGGCTTGAGCCTTTTCCTTGATACGGATTTCGTCCTCGATTTCCCACAACGCCTCGTTGATCGCCTTCAGGCGCGAAGATGAGCCAGCGATGTCGATAGCCGATGCTGGATCTGCCCGCCAGACGGCATTCAATGCATCAAGCTCGTTGTGGACGTTGGTCAACTTGGCCGGATCGCTGATCCGCTCGGACTTGATTTCGAGGATGGTGAGCTTGTCGATCAGCTCGCCATGCGAGACGGGAACGGCTATCTGGGTCATGTGTGTTTCATCGGAAGTCGCTGGCGGCACAGTGTAATTCGCGGCGGCTTGTATCGACACGGGCCACCTCGTATCATGCGCGCCCCACTCAGGCGCGGTTGGCCTGTTGCGACCCGAAACGGAGAGGTGGCAGAGTGGTCGAATGTACCTGACTCGAAATCAGGCGTGCGTGCAAACGCACCGTGGGTTCGAATCCCACCCTCTCCGCCAGTCTTAGTCGTGTCCGCAACGGACACGTGTGTTTTGAGGTGATCCCCGTCGGTTCTCCCGCGACGATAGTCTGCAAACTCCGCCAGGTCCGGAAGGAAGCAACGGTAGTAGATGATTCGGGTGCCGGGATGTCGCTGGCGGGGGTCGCCACCCCCTCTTCGATGGTCGCTTGACGATGCCCTATACACCGATCACCGGCACACTTGGCTATGTGCTCAGCCCGGATCGAACCAACGTGTTGCTGGTTCATCGCAATGCGCGAGAGGACGACCAGCACCTGGGCAAGTACAACGGTCTCGGCGGCAAGATGGAAAACGACGAAGATGTCGTTGAGTGCATGCGCCGGGAGATACGCGAGGAAGCGAACCTGGAATGCACCGACATGCAATTGCGGGGCACCATCAGTTGGCCAGGTTTTGGGCCCAACGGCGAGGATTGGCTGGGCTTCGTGTTCCTGATTACCGCGTTCGAAGGGACAGCACCGGAAACCAACGACGAAGGCACGCTAGAATGGATTCCGGTCGACGCGATCATGGATATGCCGATGTGGGAAGGCGATCGGCAGTTCCTGCCGATGGTGTTCGACGCCGACCCTCGTGCCTTCCACGGCGTGATGCCGTACCGCGACGGGCGTATGGTTTCCTGGCGCCATTCGCGCATATGAAGGAGCGACTGGTCACGCTCGCTTGTTGGCAACGTCTCCCCTACGGCGGTTGAATGGGATGCTGCACTGCAACTTGAGGTAGAATCTGCCGCCAAATCCCCGACGTTGCTGCGCATTGCGCCCGCGTCCACGCGCAAGGCTCACGCTCATGTCCGACTCCGCTGAGGCACCCGCCTCCCCGCTGCATTTCCGCGATTTAATCCTCAGCGAGCCGCTGCTGAAGGCGCTGGCTGATGTCGGATATGAATTGCCATCGCCGATCCAGGCCGCGACCCTGCCGCCGCTGCTGGAAGGTCGCGACGTACTTGGCCAGGCCCAGACCGGCACCGGCAAGACCGCCGCTTTCGCATTGCCGATCCTGAGCCGGCTCGACATGCGCCAGACCACGCCCCAGGCGCTGGTCCTGGCGCCGACGCGCGAGTTGGCCATACAGGTCGCCGAAGCGTTCCAGCGCTATGCGACCCACCTGCCGAACTTTCGCGTGCTGCCGATTTACGGCGGCCAGAGTTACGGACCGCAGTTGAGCGGACTCAAGCGCGGCGCGCATGTCGTCGTCGGCACGCCGGGTCGGGTCATCGACCATTTGAATCGCGGCACGCTCGACCTTTCCGAATTGACCACGCTGGTGCTCGACGAAGCCGACGAGATGTTGCGTATGGGCTTCATCGACGATGTCGAGGCGATCCTGTCCAAGACTCCTTCCGAGCGCCAGATTGCGCTGTTCTCGGCAACCATGCCGGCGCAGATCCGCCGCATCGCCGAGAACCATCTGAAGGATCCCGTCCAGGTCAACATCAAGGCGAGCACGGCGAACACGCCGAACATCACCCAGCGCTACTGGTACGTCAGCGGCATGCACAAGCTGGATGCGTTGACCCGCATCCTGGAAGCGGAAACCTTCGATGCGATGATCGTTTTTTCGCGGACCAAGCTGGGCACCGAGGAACTCGCGAACAAACTGCAGGCGCGCGGTTTTTCCGCTGCGGCGATCAACGGCGACATGCAGCAGGCTCAGCGCGAACGCACCATTCAACAACTGAAGGACGGCAAGCTCGACATCCTCTGTGCGACCGACGTTGCGGCACGCGGTCTCGACGTTGACCGCATCAGCCACGTCATCAATTACGACATCCCGCACGACGTGGAAGGTTACGTGCACCGCATCGGGCGCACCGGTCGGGCCGGTCGCAGCGGCGAGGCGATCCTGTTCGTGACGCCGCGCGAGAAGCGTTTGTTGCAAACCATCGAGCGCGCGACCAAACAGAAGGTCGAGGAGATGACCCTGCCAAGTGTCGATGTCGTCAACGACAAGCGGGTAAACAAATTCAAGCAGCGGATCAGCGAAACGCTGTCGACCGGCGATCTCGGCATCTTCCAGAACCTGATCGACAGTTTCGAGCAGGAACACAACGTGCCGGCGCGTGAGATTGCCGCCGCACTGGCGCGCATGGTGCAGGGAGATTCGCCGCTGATGCTGCAACCGCCAAAGCGTGGCGATCGTTACGAGACCGAAGATCGTCCTGCGCGCGGCGAGCGTTACGAACGCACGCCACGGCCGGAGCGCAGCGAGCGAGCGCCGCGATTCGAGCGTGCCGACTCATCGGAGCGCCCGGAACGGCCGACGCGCACAGAACGCAGCCGTCCACCGTCACATGAGTCGACAACGTTTGAAGGCGACACCCGCCGACCGCCTCGCCGTGAGGATCGCGCGCACGCACCGGAAGCGGGTTTCGAGACGTTCCGCGTAGAGGTTGGCCACGTCCACGGCGTCAAGCCGGGCAACATCGTCGGTGCGATTGCCAATGAAGCCGGCCTCGACAGCAAGAACATCGGCCGCATCGACATTCGCGACGACCACAGCCTGATCGACTTGCCAGAAGGCATGCCCAGCGAAATTTTCCGACATCTCAAAAAGGTGTGGGTGTCAGGGCAGCAGCTGCAGATCGCTCCCAATCGCGGCGGCAGCGAAGGTGCTTCGCCGCCCCGTCCCGCTGCCCGAGCGGCACCGCGCGGCAAGCCTGAGCCCGGTGGCGACCGTGGTTTTGACAAACCAGAAAGTGGTTTCGCCAAGCCGCGGCGGCCGCGCAAACCGGAATAGCGCGCGCAGCATCGGCTTTAGTCCGCTAAGATGACCGATTGCTGCACCGCGCCATTTTCTCCCGCGCCAACCGAACGACTCGACCAGGACCAGTGATGCTCTATCGACTGCATGAAATGCAACGCAACTTCCTGCGCCCGTTGGTGGCTTGGTCCGATGCCAGTTCGCGCGTGTTGTCGTCGCCGGACAACTGGATGTCGCAGCTGCCGGGCGCGCAGCGAGCGGCGGCCGGCTACGAGTTCCTGTATCGCCTGGGTAAGGAGTACGAAAAGCCGGCGTTCGATATCAAGTCCGTGATTGCCAACGGCCATGAAACACCGATCTCGGAAAAAGTTTCGCTGTCCAAGCCATTTTGCAATCTGGTTCGCTTCAAGCGCTTCAGCGATCACCTTGACACTCTCGCCGAGCTAAAAAAAGACCCGACCGTGCTGGTGGTCGCACCCTTGTCCGGCCATCACTCGACCTTGTTGCGCGACACGGTCACATCGTTGCTGGCCGACCACAAGGTCTACATCACCGACTGGACCGACGCGCGCATGGTGCCGGTTTCGGAAGGCGAGTTTCATCTGAACGACTACGTCGCCTATATCCAGGATTTTATTCGCCATATCGGCGCCGAAAGTCTGCACGTGATTTCGGTATGCCAGCCGACGGTTCCGGTACTCGCCGCAATTTCGCTAATGGCGTCGGCCGGCGAGACCACCCCGTTGACTATGACGATGATGGGCGGCCCGATCGACACTCGCAGCAGCCCGACCAAGGTCAACGACCTTGCCACCACGCAACCGCTGTCGTGGTTCAAGCAAAACGTTATCCATAAAGTGCCCGACAACTATCCGGGCGCCGGTCGGCGGGTCTATCCAGGTTTCCTGCAGCACGCCGGATTCGTCGCGATGAATCCCAGCCGGCATATGGAATCGCATTACGATTTCTATTTGCATCTGCGCCGGGGCGACCTCGAAGACGCTGCGTCGCATCGCAAGTTCTACGACGAATACAACGCCGTGCTCGACATGCCGGCCGAGTTCTATCTCGACACCATCGAGAAGGTCTTCCAGCAGCAGTTGTTGCCGCGCGGTCTGTGGGATGTCAATGGCGAACGCGTGAAGCCGGCGGCGATCAAGCGCACCGCCCTGTTGACCATCGAAGGCGAGTTCGACGACATTTCCGGCATTGGCCAGACCGAAGCTGCGCACGGATTATGCAGCGGAATTCCGAAGGCCAAGCACGATCATCTGCTGGTGAAAGGTGCAGGCCACTACGGTATTTTCAGTGGCCGTCGCTGGCGCGAATCCGTGTATCCGCACGTGCGCGAATTCATTCAGAAGTACGAAGGCTGATCTGCCGGTTCTGAGCATCGGCGTACGTCGGAATGATCGGTCACCAGGCACGCAAGCGGTTCGGCCAGCATTTCCTGCACGATGCCGGCGTCATCAACGGCATCGTTGCTGCGGTCAATCCGAAGCCCGGCGAACACCTCGTGGAGATTGGTCCCGGCGAAGGCGCGATCACCCTGCCGCTTTTGCAACACGTTAAAAAAATGACCGTGATCGAACTCGATCGCGATCTGGTTCCGCGCATCACGGCGATGACCGCAAATCTTGGCGAAGTCGACGTGATTCAGGCTGACGTGCTGACGGTGGACTTGGCCGAACTCGCTGGTGACCGAAAGCTGCGCGTTGTCGGCAATCTGCCCTACAACATTTCATCGCCGATCCTGTTTCACTGCATCAATCAACTCGATGCCATCGCCGACATGCACTTCATGTTGCAGAAGGAAGTTGTCGATCGGATGGCGGCTGGACCGGGCAGCAAGGTCTACGGGCGTCTCAGCGTGATGCTGCAACTGGCCTGCGTGGTCGAGCCGCTGTTCGACGTTCCACCCAGCGCGTTCCGTCCTCCGCCAAAAGTTGATTCGGCCATCGTGCGTTTGATTCCTCGGCCAGCGCACGAGCGTCCGCTGGCTTTGATGCCGACGATCAGCCGGATTGTTCGCGCTGCGTTTGGGCAACGCCGCAAGACGTTAAGCAACGCGCTCAATGGCGTTGCCAGCGCATCGCAGATGCGCGATGCCGGCATCGATCCCGCTGATCGCGCCGAGCAGTTGCCGCTGTCGGCGTTCGTGCAACTCGCCGCTGTACTGGCGAACACTGAAGCGGTCGGCTGATTCAACCGCTACGATTGGCGATCACGCTTCGGCCACACCCCAATGCCTTTGACGCTCACCACCATCCATCGTTACCCGTTTAAGTCCGCGGCGGCAGAGACATTGGCAAGCGCCGTAGTCGAACCATTGGGCCTGGCCGGTGACCGCCGTTGGATGGCGGTCGATGCCGACGGTCGATTCATCACGGCCCGTGAGCACGGTCGGATGTGGCTTATCAGCGCCACGCTGGACGACGACGTGCTGCATCTGGCGTCTGATGGTGCGCTTGACGTTCGGGTACATCCGTCCGAGTTGGACAAGCGTCTTGATGTGACGCTTTGGAAAGACTGCTTGACCGTTCGCACGGGCTCGGGAGCCGCAGATGCCTGGATGAGTGCTTTCCTCGGTCAACCGGTGCGCGTGGTCCAGCTCGATTCACAAACCCATCGGGCAACCGATCCTGACTACTCGCAGCCGGGTGACGAGGTCAGCCTTGCCGATGGCTATCCGCTATTGTTGATCTCGCAGGCATCTATGGATGACTTGAACGCGCGACTCGACCGACCCATCGAGATGCTTCGTTTCCGGCCCAACCTGGTGGTTTCGGCTGACCACGCGCACGCCGAAGACGACTGGAAACGCATTCTCATCGGCGAAGTCGAGTTCGATCTGGTCAAGCAATGCATCCGCTGCGTACTGCCGACAGTCGACCCAAAGACGGGCGAGCGAGATGCATCTGGCGAGCCATTGAGAACCCTGATCCAGTATCGCCGATCACTAAAAGGGGTCACCTTCGGACAGAACCTGGTACCGCGCGGAACCGGTGTGATCAAAATCGGTGACCGCGTCGAAGTACTCGCCTAACGCGAGCAATGACGCAATCAAATTGCAGCTTCAAACTCCGGCACCAGCTTGAACAGATCACCGACCAAGCCGAAGTCTGCGATTTCGAAAATCGGCGCGTCGGCGTCCTTGTTGATGGCGACGATGGTGCCGGCGTCCTTGATACCGGTCAGGTGCTGGATGGCACCAGAGATTCCGACGGCGATATACAGCACGGGCGAAATGATCTTTCCGGTTTGACCGACCTGCATGTCGCTGGGGACGTAGCCGGCATCGACCGCTGCGCGAGAAGCGCCAACGCCAGCACCGAGCTTGTCGGCGAGCTTGTAGATGATGTCGAAGTTCTCGGTTGAACCCAGCGCACGCCCACCGGATACCACACGTGCTGCAGACTGCAAATCGGGACGGTCACTGCTGGCCTGCTGCAATTCGACGAAACGGGTATGCGTGGGCAAGCTGACATCGAGTTCAAGCGCTTCGACACTGGCGCTGCCACCGTTGCCTGCCGCTGCATAGGATGCCGGTCGAATCGTCGCTACCAGGATCGCACCGGATGGTGCTTCAACACTGATGACCGCATTGCCGGCGTAAATCGGTCGCTTGAACTTGTACGGACCGTCCACGGCCATCACGTCGGAAACCTGGGCGACGCCGAGCAAAGCTGCGACGCGTGGCGCGACATCCTTACCGAACGTGGTCGACGGCAACAGCACGTGGGTATAGCCGTCCTTCGCTGCTGCGACGACCTGCGGTGCGCAGATCGCGGCAAGCGCGTGGGCGTTCTCGGACCGGGTAACCATCAGCACGCGATCCACGCCGGCGATCTGCGCCGCTTGAGCGGCAACCGACGATGCATCGGCGGCAAGCACCAGAACGGTAATTGACTCCGCCTTGAACTCGGTGGCGGCCGTCACGCAGCGCGCCGTGCTCGGGTTCAATTGGCCGCCGAGGTGTTCGGCCACGATCAGGACTTTCGACATGACTTATGCCTTGGTGAAATCGGCTTCGCGCATCGCGACGGCCGGAATGGAGCGGATCAGGCAGCCCTGCCCTTCGACGAACTGCTGACCCTCGGCAATGCACTCAGCTTGGACGAGTTCCGTCTTGCAGCCGGCTTCATCGACCCAGGTGCCGAACGTGGGGCACAGCGCGGGCGTAACTTCGCAGGCCTGCATGGAGTCGTTCCATGCACCGTTCGACTGGCGGCAGCGATAGGCAAAGTCCATGGCCGCTTGCTCCGTGACAGGCGCGCCGTCGGCAGGCTCGGTCGGCGCAGGTGAAGGCGAAGGTGCTGGTGCAAGAATAGAGGTCTGAGCTGGTGCTGCGATGGCTGCGGGTTCAACTGGAGCAGTCGTGGGGGCATCGGCGTCGGGCTGGCAGGCGGCCAGACTGAGCACAGCGAAGGCGGAGATAAGGCAATGGCTGATTTTCATCACAGTAGTCCCTTGTTCTTGAGGGCGGAAACCAGTTCGGCGACATCCTTCACGATAATGCCCTTGCCGCGCTTGCTGGGCGGCGCAAACTGGATGGTTGTGATGTGGTCGCCGGACTCGACGTCGAGGCTGTCGATGTCGATGGTCTCGATCGGCTTGGCCTTGGCCTTCATGATATCCGGGAGCTTAATGAAGCGAGGCTCGTTGAGGCGAAGATCGACGGTGATCACGGCAGGCAGTTCGACTTCGATCACTTCGAGCCCGGCATCGACCTCGCGGGTCACCGTGGCTTTCTGCTCGGCAATCTCGATCTTGCTGGCGAACGTGGCCTGCGGACGATCCCACAAGGCAGCCAACATCTGGCCGCTCTGGTTGTTGTCGTCGTCGATCGCCTGCTTGCCGAACAGCACCAGACCGGGCTGTTCCTTCTCGATCAGTTTGACCATAACGCGCGCGGCGGTGAGCGGCTGGATGGCTTTGTCGGTGGTCACGTGGATGGCACGGTTGGCGCCCATCGCCAAGCCGTTGCGGATATGCGCCTGCGCGTTGGCGGGACCGATGGTCACGACGACAACTTCCTCGGCGACACCTTTCTCGCGTAGACGCAGCGCTTCTTCCAACGCAATGTCATCGAAGGGATTGGCCGACAGCTTGACGCCGTCTGTCACCACGCCCGAGCCATCCGGCTTCACTTGCACGCGTACGTTGTAGTCCACGACGCGCTTGTAACCGACCAGAATTTTCATCGTAACTGGGGATCCCAATTGCTTTCAGCGATAGCAGGCATTGTAACGCAGCCATCGTTGATGGCCGATTTGCGATGCCGTTGTGCAGCCATGCCACGTCAGCTTCGAAGCTTTTCCACAAATTCGTTGGAACACCTGTGGACAAGTCGGGGATGAATGACCGCCGGGGCACGCCCACACTCGCTGTCAATACCTGTTGGTCAATCCTTGACCACTGGGCATCGATTTTCCTGCATGTGCTCGCTATGCAAGATTCAGGACACGCGGCGAGCAAGCGCTGCCGCATAGCGTTGCGCGGAACCTGAGCCGTGCGCGAAGAACAGCGAGGGTTCAACCAGTTCGAGCTCCAACAGAAGCGGATCGCCGGTGGTGCCTCGAATCAGGTCAACGCGGCTATAGAGCAGCGGTGCCGGGTCAGGGATCGCAGCAACGATGCGGTCCGCCAAAGCGCGTTCCTGCGCATCCGGCTGGCGCGCTTCGATCTGTTCCGGCGCGAATAACCGATCGGTCGAATCCGCGCCACGCGTTAGCAACGGCCCTTTGCGTATCGCGTGGCTGTAGACGCCTTCACAATAAATCAGGGCGGTCTCCCCTGCACTGTCGACCCGGTCCAGATAAGGCTGCAGCAACACGCTGCGGCATTGGTCGAGCAACCCATTCATCTGATTGATCGCTGCCGCCACGTCGTCCCGCGCATGGCGGCGAGCGT
>JAYUYW010000229.1:0-12029 GCA_043752325.1 Rhodanobacteraceae bacterium
GGCAACGCGACGAGATTGGGTTGGGTCAGCGGCGGTTGCCTGGAGCCCGCATTGGAAGCCGAAGCATTGCGGATCGAGAACGAACGCGTCGGTCTGATGTTGGAACTCGACACGCGAGACGATATGGACCTGATGTTCGGCACGCGCATGGGCTGTCGCGGCTTGCTGCGAATCGCCTTGTTGCCGATGTCCATGCTGGATGGCATCGCAACGCTGCTGCGCGCGTGGCAGGACGACGACAAGCCGCTGTTCCTGCGCGGGGACGGTGCCAGTTTCAGCGCAGAAATCGGCGACGCTGAGAAACGCTGGGAGATCGACTGGCAGTTGGACGCAGGGGTTGAAATCGCGTCGCGCTGGCAGGTGATGATTGCGCCATTACCGCGCGTGCTGGTGCTGGGCGCGGGCCCGGAAACGCAGAGCCTGTTGCGTTACCTGCGTGATCTCGGCGCCCGCGTTGATATTGTCGAATCACGACCGCGCTGGCTTGACGTCGCTCGTGGAGCCGATCGTTTGATTGAAGCAACGCCCGAGTTTGCGCTCGCTGACGCGATGTCCGCGATGTACTCCGCCGTGCTGGTGATGAACCACGATTTCGAACGCGATCGCCAATCGCTGGGCGCGCTGGCCGAAACGAGGCATCCGTGGATCGGACTGCTCGGCCCGCCTCGTCGCCGTGACGACTTGCTTGGTTTGCTCTCGCCCGCCGCGCGCGAGTCACTCACACCGAGATTGCACGCCCCGGTCGGCATTGAACTCGGCGGCCGCGGCCCGGAAGTAATCGCGCTGTCAATTGCCGCACAGTTGCAGATGTTGTGGAGCTGCTTGGATGAGTGAGCCGCACGCAGTGGTGGTACTCGCCGCTGGCGGCAGCCAACGGCTCGGGCGACCGAAACAGACTTTGACGATCAATGGAGTGTCCTTGCTGAAGCACGTGGTCGAACTCGCGCTTGCGACCAGGCCGGAGCGAATCGTCGTCGTGCTGGGCGCGAACGCCGAGCAATTGGCGCCCCTGCTCGATGGCGTCGTACTCGAAAAGCTCGCCTGCGTGGTCAATCACGATTGGCAGGAAGGCATGGCATCGTCGCTGCGAGTCGCTGCGAATGAACTCGCAACGTGGACGGGTCGCACGTTGATGCTCGCGTGCGACCAACCGCGTCTCAGCGATGAGCATCTGCAAGCATTGCTCGATGCTGCAATCGCCAATCCCGATAGCGACATCGCCAGCGCCTACGCCGACACCATCGGGATCCCTGCGCTGGTCCGTCCATCCATCCTTTCGCTTGCCGCAACGCTACAAGGCGACAGCGGCCTGCGCCATCTGTGGAAATCGCGGGACGCCGCCGTCACTCGCATTGAGGCCCCCGAACTCGCCTTCGATATCGACACGCCAGCCGACCTCGCCGACGCAATCGATGCAGGGTGGGTTGATGATCAGTGACTACCCGATCCAGTTCTTTGCTTCGTCATCCCTGCGTAGGCAGGGATCCATTTTGATTCTGCTGTATCGTCATTGACGTACCGAAGGTCAAAATGGATTCCTGCCTACGCAGGAATGACGAAGTTTCCAACGTTGCTTCTTTCGTGAGCTGACATGTCGATCCTCCGCTTCTCTCACCCTTTAGTCTCAGCCGTTCTCGCCACGCTCCTCGCCGCCTGCGTACCCACCGCGCCGCGCCCGGATGCTTCAACCCAACCGCTGAAAATCGCCAGCTGGAATATCGAACACCTTGCCGCCGAAGATGGCATGGGTTGTCGCCCGCGCACCGAAGCGGACTACGCCACCTTGCGTGGCTACGTCGACCGCCTTGATGCCGACGTGATCGCATTCGCAGAAGTAGAAAATGCCGAGGCTGCGGCGCGCGTGTTCACGCCGGACAAGTACACGGTAGTCATGTCCGCACGCCCCGGCGGCGTGCGCAATGGCTTCTGCCAGCGCGACGCAACCAGCGGCCCAACCATCCTCAAGCAGGATCTCGGCTTTGCCATTCGCAAGGGCCTGCGCTACGAAAAGCACGAAGAACTGAAAGACCTCGCCCTCGGCAATCCCGATCTGCGTTGGGGTGTTGATATCAGCGTTGATCGTGGCGGCCAGCCGCTGCGACTGCTTGCGGTACACCTGAAAAGCGGCTGCTCGGACGGCGACAGCAGCGGTGCCTGTCCGGTTCTGTTTGACCAGGTGCCCGTGCTGCATCGCTGGATCATGCAACGTGAGCAGGATCGCAGCGCCTTCATCTTGCTCGGTGATTTCAATCGTCGGCTGGCGATTGCCGGCGACAGCGTATGGAACGATTTGAATGCCGACCTGCCTGGGCAGGCAACGCTGCTGAACGCCGGCGCAGGCAACGGCGCGACATGCAAGCAACGTTACCCCGATTACATCGACCACATCCTGCTCGGTGGTAGCAGTGTCGCGCGCATCCAACCGGGTTCATTCGCCGAGTTCGACTACGGCGTGCCCGAAGTTCAAGACCCATCCGACCATTGTCCGATTTCGGTGTTGTTGAATTGATCGTGGGATCGATCGAATGGCCAGTGTCGCCGCCCGATCCACAAGATCGGGAAGTCGAGGCTTGGGGCATGGAGATTCGAAAGCGCATTGAAGAAATCGAGTCGGGCCTGGTGACTACCGTTCCAGCCGACCAAGTGTTTGCCGAGGTGCGAAAAGCGCTGGAAACCAGATCGAAGAATGGGTGACGACTAAGCCGTCGCCGCCTTGCGTTGCTTCTCCAGTTTCTTGCGGACCATGTCGCGCTTGAGGGGCGACAGGTAGTCGACGAAGAGTTTGCCGATGAGATGATCCATCTCGTGCTGGATACAGACAGCGAGCAGGCCATCCGCATCGAGCGTGAACGACTTGCCAGTCAAATCCTGCGCTTCGACGCGGATTCTCTCGGCGCGATCAACATCGGCAAAGATGCCCGGCACTGACAAACAACCTTCCTGATAAGTCTGCAAACCTTCGCTGCTGACAATTTTCGGATTGATGAATACGCGGCGCTCGTTCTTTTCTTCGCTCACATCGAGCACGAGCAACTGCTGGTGCACGTTGACCTGAGACGCCGCCAGGCCGATTCCAGGCGCTTCGTACATGGTGTCAAACATGGCATCGACCAGCGTCGCCAGTTCCGGGCCGAACTCGATTACCGGCACCGCCTTGGTGCGCAGGCGAGGATCGGGAAATTCAAGGATGGGCAACAGGTTCATGGCGTAGATCTGAGGACGCGAGGCGCGACTTGCAAGCCTTTGCCAGTCTGGTCGGTTTACCGACTGCCCGCCGCTGCCGCTGCGGATCGCGTTGATATCGGCAGAAGCGCATGACTATCTACTCGAAATCACGACGGATAAAGCTCCGGCAATGGGCCGCCTTTTGGGCCAGTAGGCGTGACGCGCCCTGTCCAGGACGGCCCATTCCGAAACGCGCTTTGCAGTCGTTGTGCGAGTCCGTCGACGGCCGTGCCGGAGTACCGCATGTGCTGCAACTCGCGCAGCACGTTGCGCTGCTCGTCGGAATCCACGGCCTTGGCCAGGTTGTCGAGATTGTTGATATGCGCGTGTTCGGCGCGGCCCCAGGCAATCAGTCCGCGCTCTGCGCCAACGAGGTCACCGAGTGCGCAAGAGCGCAGGAATTCGGCGCGTGCCGAGGCGGCGGCCTTGCTCGGTTGCGGTGGTGCCGCAGTCGGAACGCTGCTGCGTCCGCGGGCCGACATGAACCACAATGCCATCGTCAATAGCCATAGAGCAATCGCGATCAACGCGACCGAGCGCCAGCGGCCATCGCCTGCCAAGGCGCTTGAACCCAACGTGCCAATCATCGGTCCGCTTGACGACGTTGCTGGCGATTCTGATGACGACGACGTAGCACCAGTCGCGTCTTGCTGTGCGGGAGCAGAAGCAGGCGTGCCCATTGCCGCCAACACATTGATGGTCCGCGCCGGCAAAGTCGCTGTTTCGGCCTGCCTGGTCGCGGTGTTGAACCAGGGAATGCTGATTGCAGGCAGGGTGATCGTCCCGGCCTGGTTCGGCACGAAGGCAAACTTGCGGTCGCGCTCGCCGTAAATCCAGGTGCCGTCATCGCGGGTCCCGGTCTGCGACTTGTCGGGATAGATGTCGACGCCAGCGACCGATGGAAAATCGGGATCAGGCAATTGCTCGTAGCCGAGGCCCTTTGCTTGCAGGCGCACGCTGCGCGTGAGCGCGTCGCCGACGTGTATCTCGGCAGGAAACTGGCTGTCCTCGGTAAGGTTCAATTCCGCTGCGGGCAGCCACGGGTCATTGCCCCAACTGTCTGGCTTGGCGGCGACGTTCAAGCTGATGGCATCGGAACGCGCCCCGACAACGCGACCACGATTGAAGAAGCTGACGGGATCACGCGAATCAATCGCGCTGCCCCTAAATTCGATGGCCGGAATCGTCAGCGTGCCACTTTGTTCCGGGGTCAACGCGTAGTTGCGCTCGATTACGTTGTAGCGCTGCGAACCCAGCGTCGCCACGTAGCGGTTGTCCTGCCCTGTGCGACGCGCGACCAGACCCGGAACATTCGGCTCACCGAGATTGCCGTCGCTCAAATCGAACGCGTAGTAAAGCTTCACCGAGTAACGCACCTGTTGCTGCACATACGGATTGATCGGGTCGGCCGTCGCCTGCACGAACACGTCGTCGCCAACCTTGCCTTGCGCACCAGTCGGCTGCGCCAGCACCGTCAAGGTGAGCGGTTGCGTGGTCTCAGTGCCAACGCTGATCGCAGGAATCGTCAACGTGCCTTCGCGGCGCGGCTCCAGCCCAACGGCCCACAGGGTTTTCGACGTGGTCTGGCCATTGACAATGCTGACCTGCTGGCTCGACTGCGTGCCGACGCGGGTGAACTCCGCATCGAGCACCGAGAAATCCGGCTCCGCGCTCAATCGCGCGTCGGCTTCAACGTTCAATGTGACCGACTCGCCCATGCGCGCGGTGTCGCGATCCAGCCACGCACGCACGCTGGTCTGCGCGGACGCGACCATCGGCAGCAAAAACAACACGCAGATCGCGCGCATCCATAACAACTTCACTGATCGCCTCCCGACTGTTGCATGCGGCGCTGGTGTTCAATCGCAAACTTGCGACGCAGCAGGCCGCCCGGATCATCCGGCACGCGTTCCAGCCACTGTTCCAGCGCCTGCTGTTTTTCTTGTTCTGCCGGATCATCGGCGCGCGCGGCCTCGCGCACTGCCTGCGCATCGGGCTTGGCATCTTCAGGCGGCTGCTCGCCTTCCTCGGCTTGCTGCTGCGCCATCTGCTTGTCGATCTCTTCCTTCATTTTCTGCTGCTGCTCTTCGCTGGCCGACTTGCCTAGTTCGTCCTTCGGCGTGCCTTCGTCTTTGCCATTTTTTTTATCTTTCGACTGCTCGCCATCCTTGGACTGCTCATCTTTCGATGGCTGGTTCTCACCGTCCTTTTCTTGATCGGACTTGTCCTTGCCTGATTGATCCTTGTCGGGCTGGTCTTTGTCGCCTTCCTGCTTTTGCTGGTCGCCTTGTTGATCGCCCGGCTTCTGCTGCTGGTCGTTATCGCCTTTGTCGCCTTGCGTGCTCTTGTCGTTCTTCTGTTGCTGCTGTTGCTTCATGAATTGCTCGACGGCTTCCCGATTGGCTTTCGCGTCTTCGTGATCGGGCTGGCGTTGCAAGGCGCTGTCGTATGCAGCAATGGCTTCCTCGTACTTCTGTGCCTTGGCCAAGGCGTTGCCCTTGTTGTAGGCGGCATCGGCGTTCTGGCCTTCGGAAAATGCCTTTGTCGCCTCGTCAAACTCGCCGTTGCGATACGCCGCACTGCCTTTCCACTGCGGTGATGCGCCAACCTCTTGAGCATGCTTCGGATCACCCGCCGCGAGTGCGGCTGCCGCTTGTTGGTCGGGCCGTTGCCACAAATCGCGCAAGCTCAAGGCCTGCGCGGACGGCGAAGGCAATACAAAGGCGAGCGCTGAGGTCATCAGCCAGCCGCGACGAAAGCCGATCAACACCAGCGGCAGCAAGGCCAGCAACAACCAGGCACCGCGATCACGAAAGCGTTCGCTGGTTGCCACACCGGCATCGCTCGCGTTGGTCGCGACACCCGCTTTCGCGCTTGGTAATTTCGACAGGTCGCGTGATTCACCATTCAACGCGATGTAGCGCCCGCCGCCGGCCTGGGCTACATCGCGCAGCCGCGCTTCTTCGATCCTCGGCAAAATAATCTGCCCGTTGCCATCTTTCATGAAGCCACCTTCTGGCAATGCGACCGGTGCGCCGGCAGCCGTGCCGACACCGAGTACTGACACCGTCATTCCCTGTGACTGTGCCGCACGCGCCGCGCCAACCGCATCGTCGGAGACGCTGTCGGCAATCAACACGATCTGGCCACGTTGCAAACCCGCCTGGCGAATAAGGTTGATCGCCGTCGCGATCGCGCTTGAGGTGGAATTGCCGGGCATTGGCATGATGCCCGGCTCCAGTGCGTCCACGAGGTTGCGCACCGTGTTGGCGTCGTCGGTGAGCGGCGCGACCACGAACGCATCACCCGCATAAGCGATCAATGCGGTTTGGGTATCGCCGGATTGCTTGAGTAGATCGTCGATGCCAAAACGTGCGCGGGCGAGACGGCTGGGCTGCACATCGGTCGCGAGCATCGATGGCGTCAAAGCCAGCGCAATCACGCGTGCACTCTCGCCGCGATACAGCGCCGCTGGTTCGCGCTCCCACGCTGGACCAGCGACGGCAAGGCAGGCAATTATCCACGCGCAGCTTGCCAACCACCACGCGCCTCGACTGCCGCGCACAGCGACTGGATCGATCAGGTGCGGCAGCAACTCCGGATCGACCACGTTGCGCCAGCCGCCACTATCGGCGCGCGCATGCCGCCAGATCATCGCGAACAACGGCAAGGCCAGCAGCGCCAGCAGAAACCACGGGCGCAGGAAATGGAAATCCGCCAATGACGCGGCACTGATGATGGTCGCATCGATCATGTCGCGAATGCCTCACGCGATCCGCGTCGCAGCGATGGCGCGAGCATGCCGAGTATCGCCAGCAACAAGGCGAGTGCAAGCGGAATCCAGTACATCTCATCGATCGGTCGCAACGGCGTGCCCTCGCCAACCGACGGTTCAAGTTTGTCGATCTGCCGGTAGATATTGGCCAGTTCGGCACTGTTGCGAGCGCGGAAATACTCGCCGCCGGTCACCTCGGCCATGCGAGTGAGCATCGCCTCGTCGATGTCCTGCGACGGATTCACCACGCGCGATCCAAACAGGCTGTCGACGCGCATCGAGTCCGCGCCCACGCCGACCGTGTAGAGACGCACGTTGCTGGCCTTCGCGAGTTCGCTCGCCTTGTCCGGTTGCAGCACCCCGGCGGTGTTGACGCCATCAGTCAGCAGGATCACTACCCGTTTGTCGGCAGGACGTTCGCGCAGGCGTTTCACGGACAGGCCGACCGCATCGCCAATCGCCGTTTCGCGACCGGCCAAACCAATCGACGCCTCGAGCAATTGTTGCGAAACGGTACGCAGGTCGAACGTCAGCGGCACCTGCAGGTAAGCCTGGCTGCCGAATAGAATCAACCCAACCCGATCGCCATCGCGACGCCGGATGAAGTCCGAAACAATCGCTTGGATCGCATTGAAGCGCGGCACCGACTGATTGCCGATCTGCATATCTTCGATGCTCATGCTGCCGGATGTATCGACCGCGAGCAGCAGGTCGCGACCACTACGCGGCACGTCTTCGGGTTCGCCCAACCACTGCGGGCGACATGAAGCGGCGATCAGCAAGGTCCACGCGAGCAGCGCCAGCCAACGCTTCCACGGTGCGACGCGTCCCACCTGCACCGATGTCGGCAAGCTGATCGCGCCATGCGGCAATCGCAACGCGCCACTCGCCGATGCGCGCGCGCGCGGCAGCAACCACGCCGCGATCAACGGCAGCGGAAGTGCGTAAAGCATCAGTGGCCAGGCGAACTCAAGCATGTGGCTGCTCCTGCGCGAACGCACGCGCCAGCCAGTTGCGCGTGGCCGTCAACAAGCCTTCAACATCTACTTGTGGTGCACGCCGCCATGGCGCATCGACCAGCACATTGCCGGGGCCGGTCATGAAGTCGTTTGTATTGCCGCGCGCATCCAGCCACGCCAACCACTCGTCACCTTGATACGCAGCAGCATGTCGATCCAGCCGCAACGCCGCGCGACGCAGCAACTGCGACACAGCGGCCGTCGTCTGGCGCGGATCGTTGTGCTCCGCGTGGCCGCTAGAGATATGAGTAACTTCTGTCTGCAACGCCGCCAACCAACGCCGCTTCTGCACGCTTTGGCGAGCGATGCGGAACAACCAGACCAGCAATGCGAGCAGCAGCGCAGCAAGAATCCACCAGCCTGGCGCGGGCGGAAACCACGACGGGTCTGGCGGCAAATGGATATCGCGTAAATCTGGCCCCTGTGGCGCAGTGGCCGGCGCTGCCGGCAACACTTGCGCCAGTGCAACCCACGAACGCCACTTCATGCCGCACCCACGCCGGGTTTGCGAGCCAGCAGCGGGCCGAGCGCGCGACGCAAGTCATCGCGGGTGTCCAGATCAAGCACGCGAATGCCGCGCTTGGCCGATTCTGCTCGCACACTTTCACGCGCATCGGCGAACGCGTGCAGCCAGCCATCACGCATTGCCGGCGCGGAAAAATCGAGTACACGACGCTCGCCGGAATGGCTCACTGCGTAACGGCCCGCCGGCGGCGCACCCAGTTCCAGCGCGTCGCGTACCAGCACGATGCTGACATCGTGCCGACTTGCGGATTGCCCCAGCAGCGGCCAGCTTTCCGCATCAATGCTGTAGCCGTCGCTGATCAAGATCAGCCGCATGCCCGGCTTCAATAATTGGCGCAGACGCGGCAACGCCGATGACAATGGCTGGCGCAATTCGCGATCCGCTGCTGCATCCCAATCGCGCACGGCACGCAGGCTGCGCAACACGCCACGACCACCGGATGCCGGTCTCACTTCGCCATTGATGCCACCACCAAAACCCAGCGCGCCAACGCGGTCGCCATCCGAACTCGCAACCCACGCGAGGTACGCGGCGGCTCGTGCGGCCTGCACGCTCTTGAAACAGACGCGTGTGCCGAAACGCATACCGGGGTTCAAGTCGAGCACCAGCAGCAAGCCTTGCTCGCGTTCTTCCTGGAAGAGTTTCGTATGCGGCTTGCCGCTGCGCGCGGTGACGCGCCAGTCCATGTGGCGTATGTCGTCGCCGGCCTGGTAGATGCGCGACTCGCGAAAGTCGACACCGCGACCGCGCCAGCGCGAATCGTGTCCACCACTGCGCGCGGCCACGTTCTTGCGACGAACAGCCAGCCGGCCGCCTTGCGCAAAGCTGCGCAATACGAGCAAATCTTCCAGCGTGACGACGGTAGGATTCATGGATTCTTGTGGCCGGCGTCCAACAACGACAACGCCAGCGCGCCGCCGATCACGGCAACGGCACGCGTTCGAGCAATGCGGAGACCACGTTCTCGGGCCGAATGCCTTCAGCTTCCGCTTCGTAACTCAGCAACACGCGATGGCGCAACACATCGGTCGCGATGGCGTGGATATCGGCCGGCGTCACGTAGTCGCGCCCATTGAGCCAGGCATGCGCACGCGCGCAGCGATCCAGCGCAATCGTGCCGCGCGGACTGGCACCCCACGAAATCCAGCGCGGCAGGTCATCGCCGTAGCGGCCTGGCTCGCGCGTGGCCAGCACCAGTTGAATGATGTACTGCTCCAGCGGCGGCGCCAGGTACATGTCGAGCACAGCGGCGCGCGCTTCGAAAATCTGCGCCTGGGTCAGCAAGCGCTCGGGCGCTGCGGATTCGCTCATCTCCTGTCGCGCACGACTGCGCGCCAGTTTCAGGATCTCGGCTTCAGCACCGGCCTCCGGATATTCGATGCGCACATGCAACAGGAAGCGATCGAGCTGCGCTTCGGGTAGGGGATAAGTGCCTTCCTGTTCAATTGGATTCTGCGTTGCCATCACCAGAAAAAGTTTGGGTAGCGGATAAGTGGTGCGGCCCACCGTCACCTGATGCTCGCCCATGGCTTCCAACATCGCCGATTGCACCTTGGCGGGCGCGCGGTTCACCTCGTCAGCCAGCACCAGGTTGTGGAAGATCGGCCCTTCCTGAAACTCGAAAACGCCGGTCTGCGGGCGATAGATTTCGGTGCCGGTAAGGTCGGCCGGCAGCAGGTCGGGCGTGAACTGCAAGCGGTGGAAATTCGCTTCGATGCGCGCTGCCAGTTCCTTGATCGCCGTGGTCTTGGCCAGCCCGGGCGCACCTTCGACAAGAAGGTGTCCATCGGCAAGCAGGGCGATCAGCAATCGATCGACCAGCGCCGATTGGCCAATGATGCGTGTGGAGAGTTCGGCGCGTAGCGCGGAAAACGCGCCCACGGCATTCTGCGGTTCTGTCATGTCCATCCGGTGTGGGCCTGTATGTGCCAAGAATACTAGGGATGCTCCCGTCAACTCCACGCATGCGGAGTTGCTGGCGCATCTTCGGGCAGTCCCGGCGTCTGACACCGTGATGGCGACAAAGTTTTATGAAGGGCGCGACAGGTTGCCGCCTTCGCGATCAAAGAGTGATCGGGCCAGCGTGAATGAACGCGCGCGGAGCGCACGAAAACGCCGTGACGGTATCCGCCACGGCATCAGCAAGCGTGAAACTCAACCAATTATCAGAACTGCCGATACATCTTCATCAGCCCGACCACGCCCAAGCCCCACACGCCGTTGAGCAGCAACGCGCCGCCGATCATTTTCGGATCTAGACTAGCCGCCAGCGGCATGCCCTTCATCGGAAACACGATGAACAACGCGACGATGCTCGGCAGCACCGCACCAAAGATCGCGCCCCAAATCCAGCGTTTCGCACCCGTCATGTTGCGGACAACTGCCCATAACGCGATGCCCCACACGCCGCCCCAAAACGCCAGCGATACCACCTTGGGTACGCCTAGCGGTGCAACTGCATCCATGTGCCACGCCGGGCTCGGCACCACGCCGGCCATGTGCAGCAACTGCAACAAGCCCTGATGAAACACGATGGTCGAAACAAAACCCGCAACAAATGCCAATAGCCACTTCATGAATTCTTCCCCTTGGTCGTCATCACCCCCGCGAAGGCGGGAGTCGGGTTTGATCTTACCCCTCGCGCATCGTCGAGATAAACGACGTAACCAGAAACGCCACGAATGGCAGCGCAGTCAAGGAAGTGATGCGGCTCGCCATTGGCCCGAACCGACGCAACCAGATCGCCACGAACGCGCCAGCCACGAACAGCGCCGCACGAATCCATGGCGCGAATTGCAGCAAGGCGCCAATCGCGACGGCAATCAGCCCGACCAGCGGCAATTCAATTGCTGCCCTGATGCGCCCACGCCGATCGCGATCCCGGTAACTGCTTGACAGCGAAACACACAACACCGCCGCAGACCCGACCCGGCGCAATCGCCCCGGTTGCTATGGTCGAACGACACGGCGATGTCGGCGGCATCCAGGTGCGCAATGTGATCGCACCTGACCTTGGACGATCGACCGGCCCCTTCACCAACGACGACACGCTCGACTTCGGCGAAGTCTGGCAAGCTAAAGGCCTGTCTTAAGATCTTCTATCGGCAGCTTTCTGTCCTGCCGCCAAACCCTGAGAGGAAACTGGTTTCCGACTCGCAGGAACACGACAATGCCGTACGGCTTGATCTTGCTTGTGATTGTCATCTTGGTTGTTGGTCAGTTCGTCTATGCGTCTGGCGCGTCGACGCGGGCCAAAGCACTCGTTGTGATCGCGTCGGTGGCTTCCATCGCCTTGCCGTACGCCTATCCTCAAACGAGCCTCGCGTCTCTCCTGTTTCAAGTCGCTTTCGTCATCGCCTTGCTTCTCTATGCAAAGGTTCGCGGCTAGGTGCTAGTGGTAGCCTCACAACCATGACGTCTCTGGACCACAAGATTCCACCCCCGGTGATCATGCTGCTTTGCGCGGCGTTGGCTTGGGTGCTGG
>JAYUYW010000230.1:0-4930 GCA_043752325.1 Rhodanobacteraceae bacterium
CACGCCTGCTCGAAAATCCGCATCAGCTTGCATGGACGCCCGACGGGGAAGGCGACGGCTACACGCTGGTCGACATGGGCGCGGGATTTGCTCGAGGTAGCGGCAAACCTGAGACGGCGCTGAAACCGGTGTTGATTCGCCTGCACGATGACAAGTTCGCCAAGCAGCAAACCAAGTCGTAGGAATCCGTAGCCCGGCATGCAACGCGCGCCAGGATTGGTCGGGCGAATGATCCCCATGACGATTGATCGTCATCGCGTCGCCGGCGCGCTGCGCGTGCGGGGCTACGACAGCGCTTTGTGTTGCGCGGTCAGGTCAGCGCGTGGACCATCAATCCCGCAGCGCCGATCAGCCAGAACCACAGCACCACGGCGAGCAGCAAGGGCTTGGGGCCTAACGCACGAATTTTCACCCAGCGCGTTTCCAGCCCGAGCGCGGCCATCGCGGTGGCGAGGATCAGCACGTCGAGCGTGAGGAGTCCGTCTTTCAAAGTAGGCGGCAAGCTCACCACGGAATTGAACGCCGCGACGGCGACAAACCAGATCGCGAACCACGGAATCGCTGCGCGCAGTCCGCCGCGATCTACGCTGCCGCGTGATTCCAGCCAGCCGAAAACAAACAACACCGGCACCAGCAGCATCACCCGGGTCAGCTTGACGATGACGGCGGTGTCGGCGGTGGCCGGGTCGATTGCGTTGCCGACGGCGACAACTTGCGCAACCTCGTGCACGCTTGCACCAGTGAACAACCCGAACTGATGTGCGCTCATACCGAGGTACGGATACAAGAATGGATACAGGAAAATATCCAGCGTGCCGAACAGCACCACGGTGGCGATAGCGATCGCGACCTTGCCGGGTTCGGGCTTGAGTATGCGTTCCAGTGCCAGCACTGCCGCGGCTCCACAAACCGCACTGCCGACGCCTGTGAGCAAACTCGTCGCGCGATCAATGCCGAACCAGCGCTGGCCAATCCAGCCGGCCAGCAACAAGGTGCCGACCACGATCACAACGTCGATGAGCAAGCCTTCCGGGCCAACCGTTGCGATCTGCTGAAAGCTGATGCGCAGGCCATAAAGAATGACGCCCAGTCGTAGCAAGGTCCGTTGCGCGGTATGGATGCCCGGCGCAAAGTTTGCCGGCAAGCGCGGGCCTACGCTGTTGCCAATCAGCATGCCGATGACGATTGCCAAGGTCAGCGCACTGACCTGCGCGTGCTGGAACCAGGCGAGCTGGGTGAGTGCCAGCGCTACCGCGCCAATCAGCAACGCGAATAACACGCCGGGCAGGACTTGCTTGAAGCGCGGCGCTGGCGGCGCGGCGAGCGGTAAATTCATCGATGACTCCATTGGAAATCGACGGCGCGGCGGCCAGCGACTACTCGAACCAGGGAATCGATCATGCCGCCAGCGCGTAACCGGCTGACAGGGCGTCGAAATAATCGCGGGTCAGGCGTTGCTGCTCGATGGCGGTCTCGGCGCGATTGACGATGGCGCGGAAGGCGGCGCTTTCCGGATGATCTTTCGCATACCAACCCAAATGCTTGCGGGCGATGCGCACGCCTTGCAGCTCGCCGTAGAACGCGTACAGCGCATCGAGATGGTCGAGCAGGATCGCGGCGATTTCATCGGATCGCCTGGCTGGCAACAGCGTTCCCGTCGCAAGGTAGTGGGCAATCTCGCCGAGTATCCACGGGCGACCTTGCGCGGCACGGCCAATCATAACGGCGTCGGCGCCGGTCGCCGCAAGCACCGCACGCGCCTTGTGCGGTGTGTCGATGTCGCCATTGGCGAGTACCGGAATGCGGACTGTCGACTTGATCGCGGCAATCGTGTCGTACTCCGCATTGCCGTTGTAGTGCTCGGCGCGGGTACGACCATGCACGGCCAGCGCGGCAATCCCAGCGCTCTCGGCGAGTTTCGCGATGGCGACGCCGTTGCGGTTTGCCGGGTTCCAGCCGGTGCGGATCTTCAGCGTCACCGGCACGTCAACCGCGCGAACGACGGCGTCAAGGATGCGGCCAACCAGTTCCTCGTCCTGCAACAGCGCCGAACCCGACCACACGTTGCATACTTTCTTGGCCGGGCAGCCCATGTTAATGTCGATGATCTGTGCGCCATGATCGACGTTGAAGCGCGCCGCCTCGGCCAGCATTATTGGATCGTAACCGGCGATCTGCACACTGATCGGCGCGGGTTCGCCGTTGTGGTCCATGCGCTGGCGCGACTTGCGGGTGTGCCACAGGCGTGGATCGGCGGTGGTCATTTCCGACACAGCCAAGCCCGCGCCAAGTCGCTTGCAGAGCAGACGGAATGGCTTGTCAGTGACGCCGGCCATTGGCGCGAGCACCACGTTGGGAGCGATCGTGTACGGGCCAATCTGCATCGGAAAGGAAACGCCAGGACGCGGCGGAAAAACGGGCGGCCAGTCTAACGTCTGATCGTCACGATAGAACCGGCTCAGGTTCGCGCTGGCATACTTTGCGTGATCGGCAATCGCCCCCAGGACTCTCGCTAGAAAATGGAAACGACCACTCGACGGCCACCGCGCCAGCGCGATTGATGCTCGACACGCTCATCCACCTGTTTACCGAGTACGGCTACCACGCGGTTTTCATCACCTTGATGATCTGCGGCTTTGGCCTGCCGGTGCCCGAAGACATCACCCTGGCGGCCGGCGGCGTGATCGCGGGGCTTGGCTACGCCAACCCACACGTGATGGTGGCGGTCGGTATCGGCGGCGTACTGGCCGGCGATACGCTGATGTTCGTGCTCGGCCGCGTCTACGGTGAAAGGCTGTTGCGCTTCCGTTACGTAGCAATGCTTCTGACGCCTCAACGCTACGCGCTGGTGCAGGCCAAGTTCGCGCAATACGGCAATCGCCTGATGTTCATCGCGCGCTTCCTGCCTGGGCTGCGCTCGCCGATCTACCTGACTGCAGGCATGACCAGGCGCGTATCGTTCATGCGATTTTTCCTGATGGACGGCGCAGCAGCGGTATTGAGCGTGCCGATCTGGGTGTATCTGGGCTACTACGGTGCGGCCCACCACGAGTGGCTGCTGCGCTGGTTAGGCCGTGGCAAGGCAATCATCGGCTTGTTCACGCTGATTTTGATTGCCTTGGCGGGCGTCTGGATCTGGCGTCGACTTCGCCGCAAGCGCGACATCCTCGGACGCCGCCAGCAGCAACTGGACCAACGCGCTCAGCGCAGCGACTGAGCGCGTTGAAGTCAATCAATTGATGCTGCGCACCGGCAGCGCGATAAGCTCACCTGGATCATCCGCGACGCGCGCCTTGTGCGACTCGCCGCCGTACTCATAGACGATGTCGTAGCCGACGATGGCACCACTCCCCGCGTTGTCCGTCACCGTGCGGCAACGCTCCTGCACCGATGTCACGGTACGCCTGTCCTGCTGGTTTTCCTGAATCTTGCGGCCGGCGATTCCGCCGCCGACCGCACCAGCAACCGTTGCCAGGTCGCGTCCACGGCCAGCGCCGACCTGGTTGCCGACCAAGCCACCAACAACCGCGCCAATGGCAGTCCCGGCAATCTTGTCCTTGTCCTTGACCGGTGCCTTGCGGGTCACTTCAACATCGTGGCATTCGCGATGCGATGCGCCGGCGGCATCACGAACCGGGACGACACTGATCACTTGCGCATAGGCCGGACTGGCGTCCGTTCGGTCGCGCGCGGACAGAGTTGTGCTCGAACGCGCCTCTGCGCGATCAACAATCGATGTATTGCTATAGCCATCGGTAGTGGCAGGCGCAGCGTTGGGCAGATCGTCGTTATGGGTCGTCGGCGCGGCGCTCGACGTGGAGGGCTGCTGGCAGCCACCGAGAACGAGACTGACCGAAATGGCCAACGGAGTCAGTAATTTATGGGAAACGAGCATTGCACACCACACAGCGGCGGAATCAGGCAAACACCGTAAATGGCGCCGACTGAACCGCACGTCGAGTCGGCAGATTTCGTGACCCTGTCCGGCACGCGGGTGCCAATTGGCGCGGCTTCCCGCATCATAGCCAAGCGTAGTCGTAAGGGGGCGCGATGAATTTCTTGTTCGGACTGATCGGCGCAGCGCTGACATGGATGCTGGCCGTGGCCTGGGACTGGGGTTGGGAGACGACCCTCGTCGTGGTCGGGGGCATTATCGGCTGGCTGCTGGGCCGCATTGCGAAGCTGGCGACGCGAGTCGAGCTGCTTGAACGTTCGTTGAAATCCTTGACCGTTGGCGCTCAGGTCCGGCTGCAGGAGCCACGCGCAGCGACTGAGCCGACACCGGAATTCCGGCTCGAAGCGCCGTCAGCGAGTGCAGCACAAGCGGCCACAGCCATGCCTGTGACAACGGCAACCGTACCGCCCGTTGCCGAAGCCGCGCGAGTCGAAGTGGCTGGCGTGCCCGTCGCGCCTACCGTTCCAGCAGCGCAGAATCCGCCGTCACAACCGCCGCTGGTGGCGCGCGGCTTCAATGCCGTCCGGAATTGGTTCAGCGTCGGCAATGTGCCGGTCAAGGTCGGCATGCTGGTGTTGTTCGCCGGCGTCGCGGCCTTGCTGAAATACGCGGCTGATGCTGGATGGTTCACGCTGCCGATTGAGTTCCGCATGGCCGGCATCGCACTGGCCGCCATCGCCGCGCTGGTGTTCGGCTGGCGCCAGCGCGCTCAGCGGCCTGCCTTCGCGTTGAGCCTTCAAGGTGGCGCGGTCGGCATTCTGGTGCTGACGGTGTTCGCGGCATTCCGCTTGTATGGCGTGCTGCCAGCCGGCGCCGCATTTGCTCTGCTGGTTCTGATTGTGGCGGCCACCTGCGTGCTTGCCGTGCGGCAGAATTCGTTGGCGCTGGCCGTCCTCGGCATCCTCGCCGGCTACCTCGCGCCGATCCTTATCTCGACCGGTTCGGGCAATCACGTTGCGCTTTTCAGTTATTACG
>JAYUYW010000231.1:0-4928 GCA_043752325.1 Rhodanobacteraceae bacterium
AGGCGCGTTGCCACGCCGGTTGAAAGGGTCGGCGGTGGCGCAACCGGCGACCAACGCCAGGCACGACACTACCAACATGGTGATCAATTGGGACGTCACTCGACTCACTTGCTCATTCCTTCTTGTCTGTGGCCGGGGCTGCCGAATTGTTGGCGGCGTTTGGTTGTTGACGCAGTTTTTCGGCTTCTTCACGCATCTGGCGGCGGCGTTCTTCAATCCGCTTGACCAGATCCTCGTTGGCATTGGCCGCGCCCTGATCTTCAAGCGGGGCAGGAGATTCTCCTGGCTGACCCGTCCGTTGGCCAATCGCTTGTGGCTGGTCAGGCTTTGCGGCAGATCGCGGTGGAACAAGTTGCTGGAATACCGGAGCAGCGGCGACGGCAGGCAGCGGAACCGCCGAGGTTTCCAAGGCCACTTCGCTGCGCTCGTTCGCCGGATTCACGAAAACAGCGCTGCGAGCGTTGACTTCAGCCAACGTCCACTGCGACTGCTCGCCTTCGAGGGGCATTCCGACCTTCAGCGCCATCGGTTGGTTCCGCGACTTGTCCTGGATCATCGCGAGTCGAACTTTGGAGGTCACGATCACGCCGGTGAGGGTGATGTTCAACGGGACCGGTGGCGTGGCCGGTTCAGCCTCCGCGAGTGCTTCAAGTGGCGTTGGCTGGCGATCATCGTTGAACAAGGGTCGTGCGGCCGCGGCAGAATAGGTTGATTCGGGCGGCAGGCTGAACGGCGTGCGGTCGATCGTGCCGACGTCGAGCGACGCGACGCCAGCTTCGTCCGCCAACCATCCATAACCGCGGCCAAACCCGGCCAACTGGATCAACAGCGCAGCCGCAAGAACGACGCAGCCAGCTGCCAGCCCGATCATCAGCCATCGTGCAGCGCGCAGGCTCACTTCTCTGTCTTCCCAGGCAGGCGGACGTAACCGGTCAGGTTGAACCGTATATCCAGCGGTGGCGGTGCAACCTTCTTGCCACCCGGAGGTATGTAAACCTGCTGGCGATAGATCATCACCTGGTCGACGAACAAATAGGGCTTGCCGTTTTCCAACTCATAGTCGATAGCCAGCAACGGTTCCATGTCGCAACGCATGCGAATCTGGATGGTCACGCGCTTGTAAAGTTCTTCCTCGCCACCGCTGTAAGGCTGGGTACTCACGACTTGGCAGCGATTGGCGTCGGGTGCGTGCGTGGTCACCGCCTGCTTGACGCGCTGGATGAGATTTGCGGACGCGGCGTTGACATCGGCTTCCGGCAGGAACGCCTGGTTGTCCTTTTCATAGCCAGCCACTTCCGTTGTGCGCCGATCCAGCTCGGACTGCTCGCCGACGATGCGCCGATAGCGCAATTGCTGTTCGCGCAAGTCGGTCATCTGGCCGTAGTACTGCACGTGCGGCGACACAAACCACCAATGCACGCCGACCAGATAGACCAACAGCAGCACGATCGCCAGCATGATGATGGCGAGCAGGCGACCGTCCTTGGGCTTGAATTCAAGCGCCACTTGCAGCCTCGGCCTTCGTTTCGCCGGCTTCCGGCGTGGCAGGCACGTCCTTGCTTGGCGTCACTTCGGCGGGCGCGACCGTTTTCAGGTCGGCGGTGATCTGGAAACGTTCCTTGCCCGAACGTGCATCCGGCTGGATTGGGCCCTGGAAGGTCGGGTTGCCGATGTAAGGAGAGCCGCTGAGCAGGCCGATCAACTTGGCAGCCTCGCTGCTCTGACCCTGCAACTGCACTTGGTTGTTCTCGATGTTTAGGCGCTCGATGAAGGTGTTGTCGGGAATGCGCCGTGTGAGGTCGTCGATCAGCGCCACGGTCGGAGCCGTAACGCGCTTCTTCTCGGCAAGAAAATTTGCACCGGCAATCGAATCGACCAGCACCTGCTTCTCGCTGCGCACCTTGCGTGCGGTGGTGTCCAGGCGATCCACGTCAGCACGCATCAGCTCCACCGCCTGCGAGCGGTTGGCCAGCGACATCGCCATGTTCGACGCCAGCAGGATGATCGCCAGCAGCCCAAGTGCTGCGATGATTGGAGCGCGCAGGCTGCGGCGTCGCGAGCGTCGTTCGGCGGGCAGAAGGTTGACGTGGCGGCGCTGGTGGCCCTGGTCGCGTTGCCAGGTATCAATGCCGTCCATCGGCAAGGCGCCACCGGCAACGAATGCGATCTCTTCATCGAGCTGGCTACGCGGCATCAGCACCACTTCCACCTGCATGTTGCGACCGCTGGCATCGCGCGAAACAACGCGGCTGTCGAAATAAACCTGGTCGGCCTTGAATGGCGTTTGCCGGTCCATTTCGAACGACAATACTTGGCGCAGGTTGGCCTCGGCCGCGGCCGGAAGGGCGACGTTGCGGCGCAGGACGCGATCGTTGTCGATGCACAGCACGGTCCGCACAGACGGGTTCTCTATGCGCGCGCGCAAGCGGGCAAACTCGGCGGCCTGGTCCTCGACGGGGATGTCGAGCGAGATGCGCCCAAACTCGGTTGGAGCATCGTTGCCGCGCTCGCGCCAGACGATCAATTCGCGATCGGCACGTTCCAGCAACAGCGTATCGCTGCGCTCGGACAGCAGGCTGCGCCAGCGCGGCGGAAGGCAGCGCAGCAACTCATTGCCCCACCAGCTGAAAAAAGCGGGGATCGGCGTCTTGGCAAAGCTGGCCCGCAGACGGATCAGCTGTCTGTCCAGAAGTTCGGTCGACACGTTATGAATCTTCCCCGTCACGCCAACGTAGGATCGCGTATGGACGCCCGTCCACGCCGGTCCCGCCCAGCCGAAGGGTGGCGTCGAGTAGCGTACTCGACCCATTCGACAGCGTGGCACGGGACTTAACACTATACGTGACGCCACTTCCGTCCGCCACGATGGGCGTGCCGTCGGGCATGGTCAAACCATCGTAAGGCGCGCCCGGCGGAATCAGCTGGCGACGCTCGATCAATTGATTGGCGAATTCGATGGTGACGCCATCCATCGCAAGCAGCGCTTGCAACGGAGCGTACGCCGGGCTGGGGAAGGCCCGGCCGGAATAGATTGTTGCCGCCGGCTCAATGCGAGCGAACGTCGCGTAGTCCATTCCAAGCACCTGTTGCAGCTCGGCGACGGTCTCGAACGGCGCATTGCGCGGGCCGTATGGCAGGTCGGCCGAGCGATAGTCATCTTTCTCGGCGCCTTGCAGCGAAGGGATATCGTCTGGATCGCGCCAGTCGATGATTGCGTCGGCGAGCTTGTCGGCTTCGTCTTCGGGCTTGCCGGCGGTAGCGATCAACATGCGTCGCAACAGTTCGCGATCGGCAGTGTTGAGGTCGATTTTTCCAGCATCGTCGAAGATGCTGACTTCAATTTCCGCGTCCCCAAACGAGAACTTGTATGGCCTGCCGTCACCGATCCAGCGTTGCAGCGGATCGTTCTTGCGCATTTCATACACGGCCAAGTTCAGCCCAGCCTCGGCGGCATAACGCGCCTGTGTTGAGTCGAACAGATGACGTGACTGCAGGCGCTCGGTTCGCGCGATCACCGCGAAGCTGCCGAGCAGAACGGTCAGCATGATCACGACCCACAGCACCAGAATGAAAGCAATACCGCGCTGTCCGCGGACGCTGCTGAAACGGATGCGACCGCTGGAATGCGTGGAGCCAGTCATCGGTCATTCTCCATGCGGCTCTTTCGATCCTGCTGTTGCGCATCAAGCTGACCATCGACACCTTCCACACCGTTGCGACCGGCGAATGGCCGGCGCATCGAACCGGCATCGAGCACCATCGCCACTTCCATCGGCGGGAATTCGATGCGTGCCACGTCTTCCATTTCCAGAACAACGCGCACCATTACCGGGGTCAAGCTCTTGTCCTTCCAGCGGTCCGTCCAGCGATCCAGCTTGCCCTGCTCGTCAAAGCCACGATATTCAAAGTGGCCGCGACGAATCTGGTTGAGGAGTACCACCGGCTCACTGCGGTCGTTCTTGCTGCGACTGCGACTGCGAATACCGCCACCGAGCGATTGAGGGTCGTAGCCGTTCAGCATCATGTTGGTGAAACTCAGCGCAAGGCCCCGACCATCGCGATCCAGTTCGAGGGTCTGCACATACGGACCACCCTTGGACAGATAACCGGGCATCGGCGCGACGAACTTCATCGATTTTTCGTCGCCTTCGAAAACGAAGTTGATGCCGGTCGAATCGTCCCGATCAAAACCCAGCGGCATGATCCGGCTTAACTGGTGACGCAGGAATTCCTGCGCGACGCGCATGCGGTTGATGCGATCCACAGCCGCTTCGCCCGATTGGGTTGCCTTGGTCGCGGTACGCACGGCACCGAACGTGCCGGCCAGCAACATCGCCAGCAACAGGATGGCGAGCATCACTTCGAGCAAGGTGAAGCCGCGCGTTTTCACGGAAGGCTGGCGCATCATCACAGGCCCTTGCCCGCGATGGGCGTACCTGGCAGCTGGCTTGCGTCACCTCGTCCGAATGATTCAGGATCGGGATTTACCGCGCGCAAGGTCGAAAATGTCGTCGTGTTCTCGCGTCCGCGACTGCCCCAGTGCATGGTGAGATCAACCTGATAAATCTCTACCGGCGAAATTTCGAGTCCACCGCCCAAACCCAACTGTTGCGCCGCCGCAATTTGCTGGTTGGCCCCCAGCCCCGCGATTTCACCACCAACCGGTGGCGGTGGTTCGATGCCTGTGGGATCGACCTGGGTGATATCCATTTCCCAGTTATAACCTTCGCGGAACTCACCGCTGCTGTGGCCGGGCTTGATGCGCTCGCCGACGCCGACGACATCAAGTTTCGACTGCGCCCATAGTGCCGCCATCGTGTAACCCTCGGAACTGCGCGTGGTCTGCACGGATGTCGTCAGAATCTGCAATTGCACGCCGACGGCAATCGAAAAAATCAGGAACGCTGCAATCATCTCGATCAGGCTGA
>JAYUYW010000232.1:0-4912 GCA_043752325.1 Rhodanobacteraceae bacterium
GCCATTCGCCGCCAACACTTCGAGCGCGCTCTCGAACGCCGGCTTCGACAAGGCGTGCGAATCGAATCCGATAAACAACGGCCCATTGATTCTCTTCGATTTGCGGTAGTTGCAGATCGCCTGGCTGATGGCGAGGACATGGTCTTCGTTGAAGCTGCCATCGAGCGAACTGCCGCGATGGCCCGACGTACCAAACGCCACGCGCTGCGAGGATTCGGATGGATCGGGCTTGATGTCGCTGTACGCCGCGAGCAGAGCCGGGACGTCGACGAGTATGGATTTCGGTGCCGGCTTGCCAGCCAGCGGACTGATTTTGCTCATCGTGGCTTCTCAGGAGGAGTTCTTTGCATCGCGCCGGGCCCGATAACGGCGAATCAGGGCGTTGGTTGAACTGTCGTGGTCAAGCTTCGGTTCGACCTTGGCTTCAAGCTCTTCCGCCGTCGTCTTCGCGAGCTGCTTGCCGAGCTCCACGCCCCACTGATCGAAAGAATCGATGTTCCAGATCACACCCTGCACAAACACGCTGTGCTCATAGAGCGCGACCAGTGCGCCAAGCGTATGGGGAGTCAATTTGTCGGCAAGGATCGTGTTGCTGGGCCGATTGCCCTCGAACGTTCGATGCGGAATCAAGTCAGCCTCGACGCCTTCGGCCGCAAGTTGTTCGGCCGTCTTGCCGAACGCCAGCGCTTCGCCTTGCGCGAACAGATTGGCCATCAGCAAGTCGTGCTGACCAGCACCATCTTCGCCGCGCGAGGGATTGAGCGACTCGCAAAAGCCGATGAAATCGCACGGCACCAGCCGCGTTCCCTGGTGGATCAGCTGGTAGAACGAATGCTGGCCATTGGTGCCCGGTTCTCCCCAGTAGACCGGCCCGGTTTCAACTCCTACCGCGTCGCCTTGCATGGTGACGTGCTTGCCGTTGCTCTCCATCGTCAACTGCTGCAGATAAGCTGGAAAGCGTTTCATGTACTGGGCATACGGCAACACCGCCACCGTGCTCGCGCCAAGGAAATTGTTGTTCCACAGCGCGATCAATCCCATCAGCGCTGGCATGTTTTGCTGCAGCGGCGTGTTGCGGAAATGCGTGTCGATGGCGTGGAAACCATCCAGCATTTCGCCGAAGCGATCCGGGCCAATCGCAATCATGGTGGACAGTCCAATCGCTGATTCCATCGAATAGCGACCACCTACCCAGTCCCAGAAGCCGAACATATTATCGGTGTCGATGCCGAATTTCTGAACCTCTTCGGCGTTGGTCGAGACAGCGACGAAGTGTTTTGCAACGGCCGCCTCGTCCTTCAATCCCTTCACGCACCACGCACGCGCTGCACGGGCGTTGGTGAGCGTTTCCAGCGTGGTGAAGGTTTTCGAGCAAATGATGAAAAGCGTTTCCGCGGGGTCAAGATCGCGTACCGCTTCAACGAAATCGGTCCGATCGACATTCGAGACGAAGTGGAAATCGATGCAACTTTCGCTGTAGTGTCGTAGCGCCTCGTACGCCATCACCGGGCCGAGATCAGAGCCGCCGATGCCGATGCTTACGACGTGACGTATCGGTTTTTCAGTGTGACCTTTCCACGTGCCGCTGCGAACCGTCATCGCAAAGGTGGCCATCCGGTCAAGTACTGCGTGTACTTCCGCAATTACGTCGACGCCATCCACAATCAGCGACTCCGTTTTCGGAGCGCGCAGGCCGACATGCAATACGGAACGATTTTCGGTGCAGTTGATACGATCACCACGAAACATCCCGGCGATATGCCCCGACAGGTCACGGGCTGCGGCGAGGTCCAGCAGCAGGCGCAGCGTTTCATCGCTGACCCGTTGCTTGGAGTAGTCGAGATAGAGTCCAGCCGCCTCAACCACGAGGCGGGTTCCACGATCAGGCTCGTGCTTGAACCTTTCGCGCAAGTGCTTATCTCCCTCGCCGTCTGCGTGGGTTTGCAATGCAAGCCACTGTGGCATTGCGGTCAAGGCAGACGGAGTGGATTGGGCAGTCATCATCGCTCCAGTTGCTCGCCGCCTAGCTTCTTCGCCTTGTCGGCGACGCCCTTGAGCAAGTGGTTCCAGGACTCAACGAACGACTCGGCGCCTTCTTTTTGTAGTTGCTTCGCCAGCGAATCGATATCCACGCCTGCGTCTTCGATGTTCTTCAGCATGGCTTCGCAGTCGCCGCCATCTTCGGCCATTGCTTTGCCAACCTTGCCGTGGTCGGCGAAGGCTTTCAGGGTTTTTTCCGGGATGGTGTTGACAGTATCCGGCGCCGCCAGCGCTTCTAGGTAAAGCGTGTCGCGCGCCTTGGGATCTTTCACGCCGGTGCTGGCCCAAAGCAGGCGCTGCGGTTTCGCTCCCGCGTCGGCGAGCTTTTTCCAGCGCGGCGATGCCAACATTTCTCGATAGGCACGGTACGCACGGTGTGACATCGCGATGCCAAGTTTGTTCTGCAGATCCTCGGGCAAATCCTCCGCACTGCTCTTGTCCCAGCGACTGACGAACAGCGATGCCACCGAACCAACTGCCGGATCAAGTCCAGCCTCCATACGCCGCTCGATACCACGCAGGTAGGCATGGGCTGCGGCAAGGTACTGATCAGCCGAGAACAACAAGGTGACGTTGATCGGGATGCCGTTGAAGATCGACTCCTCGATGGCTGGAATACCTTCCGGAGTTCCTGGAATCTTCACCAGCAGGTTTTCGGTCGCGGCCTGTCTGTGGATTCTTTTCGCCGACTCGATGCTGCCCTTGGTATCAGCGGATAGCAGGGGCGACAACTCCATCGACACCCATCCGTCGACCTTGTCGCTGCTCTTGAACGCAGGCTCGAATAGTTCAGCCGCGCGACGCAGGTCGTCCAGCGCCAGCTCGACAAACAGGTCCTCGGCCGACTGGGCGGACTTGGCTCTTTCAGCGATGGCATCGTCGTATGCTTCGCTGCCGCTGATCGCCTTGTCGAAGATGGTCGGGTTCGACGTGAGGCCAGTAACATCGAATTCGTCGATGTACTGCTTCAACGTGCCGTCGTCGAGTATTTCTCGGGTGATGTTGTCCAGCCACAGGCTCTGGCCGACCTGGTGCAGATCGTGAAGATTGCTCATTTTATCTCCAAGGAGATGGTTGCCATGTTCGATGCTCCGCTGGAGCCGCGAAGCCAGAATCGACCCCGTTCGACGTGTGCCAACTCACCGATTGATGCGACGCTGATATCGATTTTCGCCTCGTCAACGACACTCGCTTCATCGGCATAGTGACCTTGGCGAACAAAGACCGTCGTCAATCTGTCGCCAAGTTGATCTTTCATCGCCTCCAGCAGCTTGGGCTTGTCTTCCACCATGACATACTGATCAGCAGGAAAGCGCTGCTGCACGGCATCGATGCAGCGCTCCTTGTGCAGCGTAATCATCACCCTACCGTGCACGAGATCCCAAAGGCCGGAGCGCTGGACTTTTCGCGGCTGAAACACAATGTCACCGTCCGACAGAATCGCCGTGGTACCGATGCTATCGAGGTGCTGGACTACCTCGCGAACGTTTGAATAGACGCGTTCAGCGAATGGATAGTCGAGCAGGAATTCGGACATCCTCATCAACTTTTCTTCCGACTTTTCCGCGAGATCGCGCCGGAATTCCTGCAATGCGCCCAAGTAGTCGGCAAAGCCCGAGCGGTCTCTCAGTGCGGAATAAATTTCGCGGTAGCGGATGCGTTCCTGCTCGCCGAAGTCCTCGCGCAAACGATCGTCAAGGTCGCCACTGAAGCGGTCATTGTCGAGCAGGGTGTTGTCGACATCGAGCAGGAACACGATGTTGTCGTTCGCGCTCAACACGGCTGCGACTCTTGCTGCTGCGGGTTGTGCCAGCCATCCCCGTGCTCTACGACATCGTGGGCCTGCTTGGGTCCCCAGCTAGCCGCCGAATACAAGTGCACCTTGCCAACGTCCTTCAACGCCGGGTCGACTACTCGCCACGCCGCCTCGATGCTGTCTCCGCTCGTGAACAGTGACTTGTCGCCGTGCATCGCGTCGCCGAGCAAGCGCTGGTACGGCAACATCTCGGCAATCGGACAATGGCGCGCCATCAATTCGACCGCCTCGCCCTCCATTTCCTCACCCGCTTTCTTGACCCGGGCGCCGGTTGAGATGACGACGTCGGGACTCAACCGAAATCGAAAGTAGTTGGCCTGCTTCACGCCAATGCGGTCAAACACGGAAACCGGCGGTGGCTTGAGGGTGACGAGTACTTCCGTCGTGGTCGCCGCCAGGCTTTTGCCTGCGCGGATGTAAAACGGCACGCCTTGCCAGCGCCAATTGTCGATGTGGAGCCTCAACGCGGCGAAGGTTTCTACTTGTGACCGCTTCGCTACACCCACCTCGTCGCGATAACCACGGACTTGGCCACGCACCACATGCGCGGGATCGACCGGACGGATTGAGCGGAAAAGACGCAGTTTTTCAGTCCGCAAAGCTTCCGGGTCGCCTCCATCCGGTGCTTCCATCGACAGCAGTGCAATCACCTGCAGCAAGTGATTCTGGACTACGTCCCGAATCGCACCCACCCCTTCGTAGAACGCGCCCCGGCCCTGCACACCGAATTTTTCGGCCATCGTGATCTGCACGTTGTCGATAAAGTTTCGGTTCCAGATCGGCTCAAGGAACGCGTTGGCGAAGCGGAAATAGAGCAGGTTCTGCACCCCCTCCTTGCCCAGGTAGTGATCAATGCGAAATATGGACGTCTCGTCGAAAACCTTCAGCACCTCGCGGTTGAGTGCCCGCGCTGAAGCGAGGTCGCGCCCAAAAGGTTTTTCCAGGATGACCCGCGCACCCGTCGCGCAATCGGCTTTGTCGAGATCCTTTACCACCGTCCCGAACAGCGACGGCGGAATCGCCAAGTAGTGCAACGGGTGTTTGGCGTCGCCGAGC